>JAJZAR010000205.1 GCA_021799315.1 Thermoplasmata archaeon
ACGAGAAGGAGATACAGGATGCTGCAAAAGAGGTCGGCATTCCAGTGCTATTTACAGGAAACAGAGATTTTGAAAAAAAATTTACCCAGTTTGTAGAGAACAGAACCAGAATATGATTAGGTTTGTAAAATAGTAATCTTCACAATGGTTAAGAGTTTAGAATAATAAGTGGAAATATAGTAACATTTACAAATAGTTAAATATGTCTAACTAATATCTGGTTATGCCTCAGGAAGATATCATAGAAGCCATGCAAAACTTCAGCTTTGGAATGATGCATCTTAGAGAAGAGATGATGAAGTCTCAGAAACTTTCCTTCACAGACGTATTCCTGATCAGCTACATCAGAAAATTTGGACCAACCAGACCTTCTGATCTGGCAACATTGATGGGACTGACAAAACCCACAATAACCCACATTATTGATGGGTTGGAAACAAGAAATTTTGTCAGAAGGAAATTCGGGGAAGAGGATAGGAGGACCATATTTGTCCATGTTGGAGAAAATGCTGAAAAAATGTTTCAGGAGTTTGATACCTTTCAGGATGATTTCAAAAATGCTCTGGGTGACCTTGATGAAAATGCCATAGAGAGTATAGTGAGTGTCATCAACAGGCTAATAAGCGTAATAACCAAAAAAATAAAAGAGGCTAAAAATGAACAATGAGATTCAGAAGTATGATAAGAAATATGCGAATTTTGTAATGCTATTGCTCGCTATGATCATAGTGGCAGTCATGTATGTAGAAGGGATGCTGACACCTTCTCTTCCATCCATAGCCAAGGACTTTCACATTACAGTAGATCAGGTAAGCCTTGTACTTTCAACTTATCTGATCACCGGTGTTGCTGCGAGCCCCATAATGGGTAAACTTGGTGATATCTATGGTAAGAAAAAGATGATGTCCATCGCGATGATAATTTATGCCGCGGCAGTTTCTGTGACTGGCTTTTCCCCGGATTTTACATTCATGGTAGTTTCAAGAGCTGTCCAGGGTATTGGGCTTACCATAATGCCCTTGGGTATGGCTCTGATAAGGGAAGAATTTCCTCCAGAGATGGTACCGAAAGCTCAGTCTCTGATCAGTGGTATGTTTGGGGCAGGGTTTGCAATTAGCTTGCCACTAGGGTCCTTGATATCAAATGATTTTGGATGGAGAATGACATATCACACTGCCATACCCTTCATTGTGGCATTGGCGATTCTTACTGTATTCGCAGTTCATGAATCAAAGTACAGGAAACCAAATGTGAAAGTCGACTATATAGGCGCCGTGATGCTGGGTGTACCCCTGGCACTTGTTGTTCTTGCCCTTTCAGAGGGTTCCCAGTGGGGATGGACATCTACTTTGTTTCTGGGCATGATGATCGTTGGTCTGTTCCTGTTCATTCCCATGCTGCTATACGAGAGACATTATCACAACAAGAAGGGAGAGGCCATATTCGATATGAATCTACTCAAGAAGAGAAATGTACTTGTGTCGAATTTGACATTGACCATTGCGGGTTTGGGCATGTATCTTTCCATGCAGGCCCTTTCATATAAATTCGAGACCCCTTCACCTAACGGTTATGGATTAAATATCCTTGACACAGGTCTATCAATGGTAGCTTTTGCCATAGGAATGATTGTATTCTCCGTAATAACTGGGAAAGTGATCACAAGAGTTGGTATAAAGCCTCTGGGTATGGTAGGTGCAATCATATCTGCTGCGGGATTCTTCCTGCTGGCACTCTCTCCAACATATATGGAGACCTTACTCTGGGAATTTGTGATAGGTTCAGGAATGGCAACGATGAATGCAGCCCTGATTAACCTGCTTATTCTCTCAGTGGACCCAAGAGAAATGGGACTCGCCACTTCAATGAACAGCACTTTCAGATATCTGGGGAGCAGTATAGGTGCACCAATTGCAGGTGCCATACTGTCTCTATACACGATAACTGTGATTTCGCCCACGGGAACTCTTGCTCTGCCTGACTCGACAGCCTTTCATTATGCTTTTATAATTGGAGCCGTAACCTTTGTGTTTGCAGCCATAATAACCATATTTGGAAAAGAAATGCTTGGGAAACGTGCAACTTCAAGATCTAAAACAGAGAAGAACAGGGAAAAATTCCCCCAGGATATGGCAACGCAACCAGTTGCTGAAAAATAATATTTTTATTCCATACAGGCACATAGCAGAAAGGCAGGAAAATCTTTTAACTAATTTCTTTTGAGTAAAAAAATACCTGATCTCTTTAAATAAAATTATCTTAGAGCTTTGATCAGCTCAGGAATGGAATCCTTATACAGGTAATCAATGGAGAAATGTCCGCATTCGTAGGTCAAGAGATTATTAGGCACATCAAAATGATTCATCAAAGAAGAAAGCGCCTTAATGCCGATATCAAGAGAGAATTCATCCTTTGTTCCTACCTGCAGGATAATCTTCTGCTTTCTCAAAGTATCCACATGATCCTTAATATTTTCAAGAGGGTCGAGCAATTTCCATCTCTTCCAAACGTCTTGCAAAAGGATTCCATTTTCAATGACAAAGGGGAGATCAATATGATCTGGTGAGTTTACGTTTGGCGAATAAAATGCTGTCATCGCTATCACATTCATTGTGTTCAATTCCTGCATGGAAAGCACTTCTTTCTGCTTGAATTTGTTCAGTATTTGCTTTACTGAAATTTTCTGCAGCGTTTTTATGGCTTC
>JAJZAR010000025.1 GCA_021799315.1 Thermoplasmata archaeon
CGCGAGACAGTAGGGTTGCTTCTCTGTGGGAGTGTTCGATGTCTGAAGGGAAGGAGCCTTTAGTACGAGAGGAACGGGGGTTCGTGGCTTCTGGTTTATCGATTGTCCGGCAGGGCATTGTCGAGTAGCCACGCCATACACGGATAAAAGCTGAAAGCATCTAAGCTTGAAGCCGACCCTGAAAAGAGACATCGTCTGAGACCTCTCATAAAAGATGAGATTGATAGAACTGGGATGTAAGTGCCGAGGTTCGCCGAGGTATTCAGTCCACAGTAACTAACAGGTCGAATGCACAATCCATGTTATTGAACATTAAATGGTCATACCAAGTGCTTTTTTATTATTTTTAGTTAAATATGTTTTAGGTTTACTTTTGTTTTTGATTTTAAAAGCGTGTTAAAGCTTAATATTGCTAATTTACGTATTTATATTATCACGTTAAAAGAAATTAGTTCAAATTATATACTAAATAGTATTAGCAGTAGTATGGGTCAGGATTTTACACCCGAGGGACACGAGTCCAAGTACTGCGTAAATTGTGGTGCGAGAATAGATAAGAATGCTATGATTTGTCCAGGTTGTGGGGTAAGACAACCTAACGGGTTTAACACATTGACTGGTTTTTTTAATACCGGAGGGTCACCTCCAAGTACAGAAGAAGACTGGAATGCATTGAGATTTATAGAAAGAGGATCTATTGCCATTATTATAGGTGTGATTCTGGGTTTCTTTACTAGGTTAGATATTCCTCTTTACGCCTTTAGTTCACCATTTAATTACAGTGGAGCGGCCTTTGGATTCACCGGATTTCTTTTAATATTCACATTCATACCAGCTGTAGCGTTCCTGTTTTACGCTAATATGAATTATAGAAAGAGTTTCTCAATATACAGTAAAAAGGAACCGCAATCCTTTTCCCTGGCTCTGGAACTTAGTAAATTTCTATATGCGGGCATTGTGTTAATTGTCATTGGCATATTTTTGATCATTTTTATCGTTGAGGGTCTTGCATATGCTAACCCTTTTGTAGTACTCTTATTTATTGCACCCATTATCCTTGGGGCCATTTTCATAATACTTGGATACATCGGAATTATATTGGGCCTGTGGAAGATCGGAACGAGATTCAATGATGCACTCATGCAGGTGGGCTCAATACTTTTTATAATTCCATATGTTTCAATAATAGGGGGCATACTTGTTTACGTTTCTGCAAGAATGATGAGAAACAACATGACCTCAACAACTGGACCTCAAACTGCGGTATGAACGAAATTCAACCACAGTTATCTTTGGCAATATGGGTGAAGAACTTATTCTTTCTCCACTATGTCAACAATCTTTTTTGATATTCCCTCATATATTGTTCTGATTTCATCTGAAATTTCGACCGCTGGAACACCATTATCTGCTGTTTCCACGATTTCGGGATAAATAGGAATTCTTCCAAGAAACGGGACACCAAGCTCTTCAGCCATTTTCTCAGCTCCACCTGTTTTGAATATGTCTGTTTTCTTTCCGCAATGGGGGCAGATAAAGCCACTCATATTTTCAACAACTCCTACAACTTTAATGTGCATCTGTTCTGCAAAATTTATGGCCTTCTGAGCATCAAGCAGAGCAAGATCCTGAGGTGTTACAACAATGATCACACCATCGGCCTGAGGCACAAGTTGTGACACTGTTAGAGCCTCATCACCAGTTCCGGGCGGAAAGTCCATGATCATGTAATCCGTATCTTCCCACATTGCATCTTCAAGAAATTGCTGAACAGCCTTATGTCTCAATGCACCTCTCCATATTACGGCCGTTTTTTCATCTGGCAAAAGAAAAGCCATAGAAATCACTTTCACTCCAAATTGGGTCTCTATGGGGATTATACGATCCTTGGCAGTGTACAATTTCTCCTTTGTAACTCCAAGAAGCTTGGGGTCATCTGGTCCATTAATGTCCGCATCAATGAGGCCAACATGGTGTTTCTTGGCCAAAGTAACTGCCAGATTTACTGCGAAGGTGCTCTTTCCCACACCTCCCTTACCACTCATGATCATTATGGTGTGCTTAACATCTTTATATTTAACAGAAGCTGTCGGTGCGCTCTGCAATGGTGGGGGAGGTGTGTTTATCTTTATTTTTCCCCTGGGTTGGTACTTTGATTCTTTGTTCTCATTTTCAGTCATGGCTCAGCATCGGTGGAAATTATTATAATCTTATCATTCTTTTACAAAATCTAAAGGCAGTATGGACACTTTGCTTTCATCCTTGAATATTCCTGATAACATTTCAATCATCCCATAATATGAGTAATACTATATACCCATGAAACACTTTATAACAATGATGAAAGCCAGAGAAGTACTAAATTTATTTAAGAACTCATCTAAAGCTTTTCATGTCTACATAAATAGGGGCAGTGTGAGAAGTACGACAATCAAAAACTTGAACAATACGGATGAGAAAGCAGCTCAGCGAGTCACTGCTATTTCCGGAATCTGTGTTAAAGGTGGAAAAAATCATTACTGGTGGAAAATGAAGACTAGATGCAAAGAACAGATAGGAATCAATGGTGATCGTTAAATGGTTAAGGAAAGCCATGGCTCTGGAAGGCAGTCTATGGAGAAGAAAGAATTAATAAATCTTCTAAGATATTTCAATCTTCATGACCCATCCAGTTTACTCGTTCCAGAACAGATCGAAGGGCGTATGCATTTTCGCATTTTTGAACAAAGGGCTTTAGAAATATGGCTGGAAAATGGCAGTGAAGTCATACCCATGAGGAAAACCGCAGAGGGTTTTTTTGAAGCTGATGTGAATAGCAAAAATGAGTGCCAGGACATGCTGGTATGTTTCAAGGATGAATCAGGATATGTTGATAGAAGACATTATGCCTATGCTTTCAAACCTGTTGTGGAAAATGAACTCCTAGAATATCAGACGAGAGATCTGTTTAATGCATACGAGTTTCTTGGAGCCAGAAGCAAAGAAGTCAATGGTGTCAGAGGGATCAATTTCACAGTCTATGCTCCAAGTGCGAGATGCGTTTCTGTCATGGGAAATTTCAATCACTGGAGTAAAACTTCCAACCCAATGTTTCCCTTTGGCAGATCTGGCATATGGGCATTGTTCATTCCTGACATTAGTGAAGGAGAGGTGTATAAATTTGGCATTAGAGGAGCTCATGGAGAAATTCTGGAAAAGTCTGATCCCTATGCGTTCCAGACAGAACTGAGGCCAAGAACTGGATCTGTTGTTGCTTTTGGCAAGTTTGAGTGGAATGACAGAAAATGGCTGAGAGATCGTGCTCTCGATAATCAGGAAGAGAAGCCCATAAGCATCTACGAAGTACATCTTGGATCATGGTTGAGAAAAGATCAGAGTATGTATGAATCCTATCTATCCATAGAGGAAAAGCTTATTCCATATCTTGAGGAGAATGGTTTCACTCACGTTGAGTTCATGCCAGTTATGGAGCATCCTCTCGATGACTCGTGGGGATACCAGATAACGAGCTACTTTGCCCCCACCTCGCGATTTGGAAATCCTGATGGGTTGAAACATCTTATAAACGCATTTCATACCAGAAACATTGGTGTGATACTGGACTGGGTGCCTGCTCATTTTCCAAAGGACAGCCACAGTCTTGGTGGGTTTGATGGCACACAGCTATACGAGTATGAAGATCCAAGAAAGAGAGAACAACCAGACTGGGGCACAATTGTTTTCGATTATTCCAGACCTCATGTGCGAAATTTTCTTATCTCCAATGCATCTTACTGGATAAAAGAATTTCACTGCGATGGCTTGAGAATTGATGCTGTTTCATCAATGCTTTATCTTGATTACTCCAGATCAGAAGGACAATGGACGCCAAATATTTACGGCGGAAGGGAAAATCTTGAAGCTATAGCTTTTCTGAAGGATCTGAATAATCACATAAGAAGTACACTTCCCGGAGTGATTATGATTGCAGAGGAATCTACTGCATGGGGTGGTATCACAAAGGAAGTAAAATATGGTGGCCTGGGATTCCACATGAAGTGGAATATGGGGTGGATGCACGACACTCTTGATTACTTTTCCAGGGATCCGGTTCATAGAAAATATCATCAGAACAAAATTACCTTCAGTTTCTGGTACTGCTTTTCCGAGAAGTATGTTTTGCCCTTATCCCATGACGAAGTGGTTTATGGAAAGGGATCCATATTGCAAAAGATGCCAGGTGATCGCTGGCAGAAATTTGCAAATGTGAGGCTGTTATATGCTTACATGTATGCTTTTCCAGGAAAGAAGTTGCTATTCATGGGCGACGAGATCGGCGTAAATCAGGAATGGAATTTTGCCACAGGCCTTATGAACAATGTGGAACCGGATTCGTTGATGACTGGTTTAAAAACACTTTTAGATGATCTCAACAATTTCTACAGGAAGACTAGTTTTCTGGGGCATTCCGATTTTGCATCAGAAACCTTTCAGTGGATTGATAATAGCGATTCGGAAAACAGTGTAATCTCATTTATGAGACGTGAATCTGGAAGCAACCAAACCATAATATTCATATTCAATTTCACACCTGTTGTCAGGACAAACTATCGCATTGGCGTGCCAGAAAGCGGATACTGGAAGGAAACTATAAATTCAGATTCTCAGTACTACGGTGGAAGTGGAGTGGGAAATCTGGGAGGCAAGGAAGCGGAAGACATTGTATCCCATGGGTTCAGGCAGTCCCTGCCACTGACATTGCCGCCCCTTGGCGCCCTATTTCTTATAAAGGATGGTAAGTGAATATGTATCAGGATATATACATAGAAAATGTAACTCCATCTGTGGATGGTGGATCAGGCATAGCTGTTGCGCAGGTAGGAGATCTCATCACTGTAAATGCAACAATTTATGCAGCATCTCATCAGGCACTGGTAGCCATGGTCAGATTGTATAATAATAGGGGTAAGGAGTTGCAGAAATTGTTCATGAACCACGTGAAGGACGATACCTTTTCTTCTAATATTATAATCACAGAACCAGGAAACTATTACTTCACCATCACGGCATGGATAAACAGGATAGATACCCTTACCCATGGAATATTATCATGGATGGCTGCCGGGGAAGATGTGTCAGGAGATCTGAAGGAGCTTTCCGCAATAGTTGATTCGATGGAATTAAGGGCAAAGGGTCATTCTAAGCGGAAATTTGCAAAACTAAGGGTCATTCTGGATCCTAAGCACATTGACGAAAAATTACCTGATGTAATAAGTTCAAACTTTATGCCACAGATCTGGAAATATGGCGATAAGCCCGGGTTATTTAGAACTGGTAAATACCGCATACACGCATATTTAGGAGTTCTTGACAGATCATGGTATGAAGCTTTCCCCAGGTCACAACCTCAAGCAGGGAAAAAAACCGGAAATTTCCGATCAATGATGGAACAGCTGACAAGAATCAGTGCAATGGGATTTGATATACTGTATCTTCCTCCAATCCATCCCATTGGAAAAACTAACAGAAGAGGGAAAAATGGCGTGATACCATGCAAACAGGACGATGTGGGGAGCCCATGGGCAATAGGGAATGAAATTGGTGGCCATAGAGAAATCAATCCAGAACTTGGGGACATGAAAGATTTCAAGGCACTCATTGAAGAAGCTGAAAAAAACCACATGCAGGTGGCCATAGATATAGCATTTCAATGCTCACCAGATCATCCCTATGTACGGAACCATCCTGAATGGTTCCAGAGACGTACGGATGGAACCATAAGATACGCTGAAAACCCGCCAAAAAAATATTTTGACATATATCCCTTTGATTTTTACTGCAAAGATAGGGAAGGATTATGGAACGAGCTGAAGGATGTTGTTCTTTTCTGGAGGAAATCAGGAGTGAAATTTTTCCGCGTTGACAATCCGCATACAAAACCCATAGGATTCTGGGAATGGCTCATAGGCGAGGTAAAGAAAGAGTATCCCGACACTTACTTTCTCAGCGAATCCTTTACAACAGAAAATCTAATGTACAGGTTGAGCAAGGCAGGTTTTGATCTATCTTACAGCTACTTCACATGGAAGAATTCTGACTGGGAGATAAAGGAGTATTTTTCCCAGCTGAACAAAAGTGAGTATTCATCCTTTTACACTCCAGTCCTATTCACGAATACTCCTGATATACTCAGCTTTGCACTGCAAAAGGGGGGCAGACCTGAATTCATCCTGAGGGCAATCCTTGCAGCAACTCTTGGCACATCGTGGGGCATATACAGTGGATATGAAATCTGCGAAGATAATGGCATTCCAGGAAGGGAGGAATATATGAATTCTGAAAAATATGAAATTAAAAAAAGGGATTTTGACAGGGAAGTATCCATAGCTGAAGAGATTGCTCTATTGAACAGTATACGGAAAAAATACAGACAGTTCAGGGAAAGGGGAAACCTGAACTTCCTTCAAACTACAAACCCCGCTGTTCTTGCGTATTCCAGAGGACATGGATCTGATAAGATCGTCGTAGTGCTGAATATTGATCCCTCAAAGGTTCAGGAAGCCATGGTCAGGATTCCAGAAGAATGGAATCAGCCGCATTCCTTTAATGTCATAGACGTATACAATGGTACAAACTACACATGGAACAGTGGCGAAAATTTTGTAAGGCTCACTCCAGAATTCAAGCCTGTTCATATTTTGCAGAAGGTGGCACTTTGACAGATGAAGCTACTCAGCCTCTTTGGTACAAAAATGCCATTTTTTACGAGGTTCCTGTAAGATCTTTTTACGACTCAAATGGGGATGGCATTGGGGATTTCAAGGGAATAACGGAAAAACTGGACTATATAAAAAGCATAGGCATAGACTGCATTTGGCTTCTGCCCTTTTATGACTCACCGCTTAAGGATGATGGATATGATATAAGGGATTATTATAGCATTCTACCGGAATATGGTACGCTGGAAGATTTTGATCTTTTCATCCAGACAGCTCATAGAATGGGCATAAGAGTGATCGCAGATCTTGTCCTGAATCACGTTTCAGATCAGAACAAATGGTTTGTCGAAGCAAGAAGTTCAACGAACAACCCAAAAAGAGACTGGTTCGTATGGTCTGACACTCCAGATAAATATAAAAATGTCAGGATCATATTCACGGACACAGAAAAATCAAACTGGACACTTGATCCAAATAGTGGTCAGTATTACTGGCACAGATTTTTCAGCCACCAGCCAGATCTCAACTTTGACAACCCTGAGGTAAGGCTGGAAATGATCAATGTAATACGTTTCTGGCTCAAGAGGGGACTGGACGGGTTCAGATGTGATGCTGTCCCATACCTATTTGAAAGGGAAGGAACTTCGTGCGAGAATCTACCGGAAACCCACCAGTACTTCAAGGAGATCAGGAAAATCATAGATCAGGAATTTCCAGGTAAAATTTTACTCGCAGAGGCAAACCAGTGGCCAGAAGATGCAAAGAAATATTTTGGTGAAGAAGACGAATTTCAGATGAATTTCAACTTTCCACTCATGCCAAGAATATTCATATCTCTTGCCAAAGAGGACGCATTCTATATTGAAAATATCATCTCAAAAACACTTCCTGTTCCAGATTCATGTTCATGGGGACTGTTCCTCAGGAATCATGATGAACTCACGCTGGAGATGGTAAGTGACGAGGAACGGGACATAATGTATTCAGAATATGCAAAGATTCCAAAAATGCGGTTGAACCTCGGAATAAGGCGAAGGCTTGCTCCATTGGTGGAAAATGATCGTTCAGTTCTTGAATTTCTCTACGCACTTCTACTGTCCCTGCCAGGGACACCCATTTTCTATTATGGAGATGAGATAAACATGGGAGATAACATATATCTTGGGGACAGAGACGGTGTAAGAACACCAATGCAATGGTCATTTGATAGAAACGCAGGTTTCTCAAGGGCTGATCCGGAGCAGCTCTTTGCTCCCGTAATAATAAGTTCCAATTTCCACTTCGAAACCTATAACGTTGAATCCCAGTCCAGACTTCCATCTTCTTTTTTGAACTGGTTAAGGAAATTGGTTGTCACAAGGAGAAGAAATGTATCTGTATTCGGCATGGGTTCCATAGAGTTTCTTCACTCTGAAAACAAAGAGATACTTACCTTTTTGAGAATCTATGATTCATCCATAGTTTTGTGCGTTTTTAATCTTGCAAAGAAACCATCCTATGTAACTTTGGACTTGAGAAAATATGCAGGGTGGCATGTCAGGGAGTTGATCAGTCAGGTGAGATTTCCGGATATTGGGGAACTGCCATATTTCTTCACAATGCAGAAAAATTCATTCTTCTGGATGGAACTGGAAAGGAGGGATGAAAGTGAACAACCGTGAACGCATAAATATTTTTAAGAAGATCATAACCGAGGATGCCATGAAACAGAGATGGTTTCCTCTTAAAAATGTTGATTCTAGTTCCTTTATCATTACAGCTGTTTATCCGGAGGAAGGAGACGAAAGGAATGCAGTGCTTGTCCAGATGGAAAGTGGCACCAGAAAACTCAATCTGCTTCTGAATTTTGAGCAGGACAGGTTTCTTGACTCCATAAATAGTGGAGAAGTTTTACCATTAATTGAGGACATCATTTCAAAAAAATTTGATGAGTTGAAGTTTAAGGGAAACCTTAAGTCATTGAAGGACCATATGCTAAATTTCAGAGCCCTGAACGCAAATCAGAGCAACTCGTCATTTGTGCTTGATAATGCCATTATTGGGAAGTTCATGAGAACGTATACAAAAATTGACAATCCCGATTTTGTTATTCCCATGAAACTCTGGAATGAAACATCATTCAGAAACATTCCCGAACCCATTGGGCAGATAGAATTCCTGGAAGATCAATGCCTATTCACCTTTTCAAGGTTTTTACCCGGATCTACGGATTACTGGTCATACCTCTATGAGAAATTAAGGGGGGAGAATGATAGGACGTTTATCCTTGATGAAGCATCAAAAATTTCAGAAATTACGGCGGGGTTACACAATGCCCTTGCCGGACTGAAGGGAAAGGAATTTGAACCTGAAAAATTCACGAACTCTGATACAATGGGCTTGGAATCTTCTCTCTGGGAATACAGTGAGAAGTTGAAAACCATATGTGCAGATATGGAAAAAACCAATCCTTATGCACGCATCATAGAGACAAAATCATCGGTCATGGATCAAAGGATCAGGGACGTTATGAAGATTCTAAACACTGGCATGAAGAAGCAGAGAATTCATGGAGATTATCATCTTGGGCAGATCCTGAAAACAGACGATTCACCTAAGATCATAGATTTTGAAGGAGAACCAATGAGATCATCTGAATACAGAAATGCCAAACAGATGCCAATGAAAGACCTTGCAGGACTCATAAGATCCTTTGATTATCTGTGCAGTTCGAAGCTTGGAACAGATAATCCTTTAGGTGCTGAATCCAAGGAGCGCATTATTAAATCCTACATAAAAGAAAGAAATAATCTGGACGAAAATTCATCTCAGAATATGGATCAGTTCAGAACAATTCTTGATATCTTCATCATGGAGAAAGCCATATATGAAGCCATATATGAAAGTGAGAACAGGCCAGACTGGATCAACATACCTCTTTCATATCTGGCTAATTTTCTATCCCAGTAAGTTATGGCAATTCTCTGAGATACCATATCCTTTCGTCAATCTTCAGTCTTCTATTGGATATGAGAGAATGGAAGAACAGAACAGAAGATAACCTGTTGATATATTGCTCTATTATTTCTGGAATCTCAACCTCTTCCTTTGCTTTGACGAGTTCTCTTTCCAGCCTTCTGCATACTGTTCTTGCTATGTGTAGACTTGTGGATTCCACGCTCCCTCCTGGGACGACAAAAAGTTTGATCTTCCCATATTCCTTTCTGTAATATGTTACCCTCTCCTCAAGCCATGCAAGCCTTTCCGGTTTAAGCGTCCTTCTTGTTCCCTGTGTTGTTATATGCTCCCCCAGAACAAAGAGGTCTTCCTGTATGGCTTCAATATCTGATCCTATATCGTCCCACTTCGTGCTCACCCTTGCGAACCCCAGGAATGAATTGAGCTCATCTATGGTCCCTTCAGCATCTATGATATGTGATCCCTTGGTAACCCTCATTCCTGTTCCCGTGTCGGTTTCTCCTTTGTCTCCTCGTTTTGTATACATGCGGGATGATCTTTGAACCATAGTTAAACTTTCTCAACCTTAATCCATCAGGTCAAGATCGATCTTTTATTCTGGAGCTTTATCCGCAAGTCCATGACCCATATGGTGACACATCTCTTTAATAATGTATACGTATTTACTAGTATGGAAGCTGAGGAACACCATAAGGACCTTGAATTTAGTCTGCTGGTAAAGGTACTTAATGTCGCTATGCTCCTTGCCATCCTTACATTCATTTCTGGTATGGTTAGCTTCTTTGTAATATCGCCATCTTCAAGCACCTATGGCAATTCGCGATCCCTTGGTGCTTCAATTCTGTATATTTCCAGCTTCAAAAATCCCGCTCTCTTTTTTCACTCGCTCATTGTGGTTATACTCATCATCACAACGGGAATTCTCACATTGATTTCCATAAAGAGTGGCATCATTTTCTGGATGCTGGCTCTTATGGCCTTTGTTGCCCAGATCATGGGGGCTTCTGTAGGAATGTTTCTGGTATCAGCGTATTTTCAGAATCAGGCGTTTTCTATTGTAATGGTTGCATCATTTGTCCTTTCTCTTATACTCTTCATGCTGATGCTATTTATCGCAAAGAATTATAAGAGACTGAATATTTAAGCCTGAGCTATGGTATCTTTCCTCCAATTTAATTTCAAATGCTAAAAAAATCAGGCACATGAAAATGTCGCTTTCTCCATTGTTTCATATGCAGATTTGATCAATACTGAAGTTTTCATAGTATCTTCCAATGAATAGATGGAACCAAAAATTTCTATGTAACACTCTGAACTATTGTAAAAAAATCCACACTATGGTAATATGTAAAAAGAATGTGTTCTAAATTTATACCCGCAAATGTTGAGTTTTTCTCAATCAATTTTACATTCAAGAATTCTGCTCAAGGTATACAGGAAACACATTTCTTTAGACGTTGAATGACCGTTAATAAATACATATTTCTCAAAACTAATGTTAGCAGCTGAAGTGCCCAGAGCAGCTTGGCGGGAAAAGAAAAATATTATATGAAAGAAGAAAAGCCTTTAAGGGGTTTGGAGCATTATTTCATCCACTTGTTACTGTAAAAAAGAAATGTCTAGAGAAACCCTGATTTATCCGAATACAACTTGGTTGCAAGAAAACGCTTATCCACTGTTGGCCTGTAAATCATGGCATTCAATGCAACGGAATCTCTGTAGAACTTTTCCACACCAAAATCCTCAAGATATCCATATCCTCCATGAAATTGAAGCGCATATCTTGTTACTTTCCTTGAAAATGAAGCGGCTTGATTTTTAAGCATAAGCATCATAATCTCTTCAATGGAATCTGAGAAAAGGGCACTCTTCATAATTTCCAGTTCGCTCATCAGTTCGCTCAGTCTGAATGATACGGGCTCATAATCTTTAAGGGGGTGTTCAAATGTCTTCCTGACCTTTGTATATTCCATAGCCAAATCAAGAGCTCCCTGCGAAATTCCAAGGAATATGGAAGCAATATCAAGAGACGAAACAAGCAATAGGTGATCAGCAAGATCTTTCTCTCCAAGCACTTCACTTTTTTCCACATTGAAATTGCATGTTCCCAGACCTCTCATGCCAAGAGGTTTTGAGTCATTATCAATCTCAGATTTTCCGTAATCCAGGTATACCTTTCCATCCGAGTGAATTGCAATAGCATACTTTGAAGAAGACCCTATGACACCCTTGAGCAAGTGATCATTCTCAGGTTTTATAAATCCATCCATCATGGGGTTTATGTAAACACCAGGAAATTCTCCAGAAAGTATTCCCTTAATCAATTCTGGTTTTGATTCAAGTAGAGGCAGTACAAGATCGTTCTGTAGCAGAACATGCATGGCCACTGAGGGAGAAACTCTTGCAAGTTCAAAAATCAGAACGCTATGGCTCAGCTTGTCAAGACCGGCACCGCCCTTACTCTCAGGCAGATTTGATCCTATGAAACCCTGATTTAGGATGGCTGCTAAAGTATCTTTGCCTATGCCCTCTCTCTCTATTGTTGTGGCCTTATCCACAAGATACTGTTTCGCGAACTCTTTAACACTGTCTCTCATCAATGCTGCCTGCTCATTCATTTTTTTCACCCTTTAAGATCATTCTAGAAATTACAATCTTCTCAACTTCGCTTGTTCCTTCCCATATTTCCATGATCTTGGAGTCTCTGAAAAATCGTTCCAGATCAGTTGAAATTCCTGTTTGTCCAGTTATTTCCATTGCAGTTTCAGCTGCAAAACTGGCAGTTTCAGAAGCATATCCCTTTGCCATGCTTGTGATTGTTGGGTTTGGTTTGTAATTGAAAAGGAAAGAGGCAGCTTTATACATAAGGAGTCTTGATGCTTCTACTCTGGTTGCAATTTCAGCAAGCTTGAATTTTCTCTCCTCTCCAACGTACTCTCCGCTGGCCTCCAGTTTCTTAAGAAAATCTGTGGTTCTATCCAGAACGCCCTGAGCTATGCCTATGGATTGGGCGGCAACGAAAATTCTGGAAATATTGAAAAATTCCATAATATAATAAAATCCCTTACCTTCATCGCCAATCAGATTCTTTTCCGGAACCTTCATGTTTGTGAAGATAAGTTCTCCAGTGTTTGTTGCCCGTACGCCAAGTTTTCCTGTAAGTTTGTTTGAACTGAAGCCTTCAAAGGCTCTCTCCACAACCATCACGCTGAGACCTCTGTGCCTTTTTGCAGGATCATCGGGTTTTGAAGTCCTCACAAGAGTTACAAAAAAGTCCGCTATGGTTCCATTTGTGATGAACATTTTTGATCCGTTTACTACGTATTCGTTTCCGTTCTTTGTTGCAACAGTTTTCAGACCAGCAACATCGCTCCCTCCTCCTGGCTCCGTCACTCCCAGTCCCATCATCTTTTCGCCGGAAATGACCTTAGCAAGATAATTCTCCCTGAGATAATCGCTGCCGTGCAACATGAGAACCTCTGCACCGAAATATGGGACAGTTGCAGAGATGCCCAATCCAGGGTCAACTCTGCACATCTCTTCAATGCCTATCATGGTTTTCCATGGATTCATGAAATCTATGATACCTTCATGAAGGGCCTTCATTCTCAATTCATTTGGATATTTCTCCTCTATGTCATGGGTTCTGGCCACTTCTTCTGTGAATTCCTTAAGGGCAAAGGCTCTAACCTTTTCCTTATAATTGATCAATTCCTCATCAAGTTCAAAATTCATCTACTCAGCCTCTATAACCATTGAGAAACCCTGTCCTCCGCCAACGCATAGTGTTGCGACGCCGTATTTCTTTCCCTGCTCTTTCAGTTCTCTTGCCAGAGTTCCTACAATTCTTGCTCCTGTGGCTCCCAGTGGGTGGCCTATGGATATGCCTCCTCCGTGAATATTTACCTTCTCTCTTGGGATATTGAAGGCTTTCATGGCATTCAAAACCACAACGGCGAAAGCCTCATTGATCTCCCATAGATCAATGTCTTCCGGTTTCAATCCCGCTCTGGAAATTGCCTTCTTGCTTGCTGGAACTGGACCTTCTCCCATTATGGACGGATCCACGCCTGCCCATGCGTAACTTAGGATTTTTGCCATGGGCTTGAAACCATACTCCTTTACTTTCTTGTCTGATGCTATGGCAACTAGGGATGCTCCTGCATTGAGCGGGGATGAATTTCCCGCAGTTATGACACCATCATCCTTCACCACAGGCTTCAGTTTTTTCATGTCGTCCAGAGTAGCGTCCTTTCTCACTGCCTGATCTTCTTTGAACATCTCCACTTTACCATCATGTTCCACTTCTACAGGCAGAATTTCATTCTCAAAATACCCATCATTTTGAGCCTTTGCTGCTCTCAAGTGGCTTTCATATGAATACTGATCCATCTCTTCTCTTGTTATGCCTCTCAAGCCTGCAAGTTTCTCTGCAGTGGCCAGCACATTATAGGCAATGCCCATCTGATATTTCATGTATTCTGGTCTGACCATGAGTTTCATATTTGGTTTAACATGGGGATTATTTCCCAGGGGAACGTGAGTCATATGTTCCATGCCACCGGCAAGAACTATATCTGAGTTTCCCGTGACAATCTCCATAGCACCTATGGCTACTGCATTCAATGAGGATGAGCAAGCTCTATCAATGGCCATACTTGGCACATTGAATGGCAAGCCTGCAAGAAACACTGGGTGCCTTCCTCCATATTGCCAGTTTTCATCAGCCTGGATTGCGCATCCTACGATCACGTCGCCTATGTCATCAGTCTTGATGCCTTTCCTACTGACAGAATCCTTCACAAGCATTCCAAGAGCCTCATCCATTCTCAGAGAATTGAGCATATCTCTGTCAGGGTCCTGTGGTCTCGATCGGGAAAAAGCTGTTCTCTTAAAATCAATTATGTGAACTGTATTGTCCATTCATTTCACCTTATGCATGAATTTAATCATATTAAATATACTTTCGATATCGACATACGAAATCGACATATTATTAAAACAGAATTCCATTGGGAAATAAATAAGCTACCTAAGTCATAATTAGTAGCTTATGAATCACCAGTGAGGTGCAACTGAATATGAGTATTAACATAGTTGTTTTAGTAAAGCAGATAATAGATATAGATCAGTTGAAAACTGATTCTTCCACAGGGGAACCTTTGACCCAGAATATTCCTCTTAGAGTGGAGAATCTCAGTAAAAATGCCATAGAGGCAGCAGTGCAACTGAAGGAAAAGAATGGAGGCAAGGTTACAGCAATCATCTTTGGTACTGATAAATCAAACAGTGCAATGAAAGAGGCCTATGCTATGGGAGTCGATGAAGGGCATATCATTACTGGATATAAGGGGAACAACCCTGCTCTTACGGCTTCAGTGTTGTCAAAAAAGATCAAAGAGTTGGGCGAGGTTGATTGTGTCATTCTGGGCAACCAGTCAGCGGATTCCTATACAGGGCTGTTGCCAGGCATGCTTTCACGTTCTCTTGGATTTTCCCTTCTGGGAAATGGAACTGGCATAGAAGTTGATGGTGATGGATTTAGAATTAAGAGAATTCTGGATGAAAAGGATGAAACCATTAGAGCGCAGAAGCCGTGCATTATTTCTGTAACTCAGGAGATCAATCAACCGCGTTTGCCTCCAGTTCTGCAGATAATGGCTGCCGGAAGGAAGCCCATTAATGTTACAGCCATGGATGCACAGTCCT
>JAJZAR010000206.1 GCA_021799315.1 Thermoplasmata archaeon
CATGAGGTCATTCACATTGATCTGCACCAGTTCTCCGACCCTGATTCCGCCAAAGAATGCAAGGTAGGCAATGATGGAATTCCTGAGGTTGATCTCCTTTCTCCTGCTCAGCTTTGAGGCGACGATTAGATTCAGAAACCGAGATGAAATTGGAACCATCCCTTGACGATCTGAATAACAGGGGATCCAAGGGTGTTGAGCTTGTGATATGCGACGGGCATAAGGGCATACAGGAATTAATTTCTAGGTCATTTTCAGGTGCAGCATGGGCAGTTCTGCATGTGCATTTGCTGTGCAATCTGATGAAATTGATTGCAAAAAATATAACTATATTTAATTAATTATAAAAGTTGTTTGATATTGTATAAATGTTAAAGGAAGTACATCAATGCTGAGAGGATTCCATAAGTGCATGTACGAGATCATGGAAATGTTACGGAAGAGTTATCCTTAAGTTTACACAGCTTTCGGAACCCTATGTTTATTCAAACGTGGATTCACTAACTTTGCAATTTATCAAGATATTCTGTTGTATGATGAACAAATTTCATATATCATGATTTTCTGTTTTATTTATAGATTTTCTATGCTATATTAGTGTATTCTTTCATATCCAAACTAGCTCTTAGTGGTTTATGAAAGTAATGGTAGCATTCGACGGCAGTAACGCGTCAAAAGTTGCTCTTGAATTCACGGTCCTTTTTAAAAACGCGGTAGAGGCTCTATACGTTGTATATGTCATTCCACATAATGGTAAGAATCCCCCAAAATTTGACCAGTACACCCTTCCTGAAGATGACCGAACAATAGAGAGAATGGAAATGAAAGGCAATGAGATACTTTACGATGCAAGAAGGATCACCGAGTCACTGCATATGAGCGCTGAATTTGAACTGATTGACGATCCTGACAGGAATGTTGGAGAAAATCTGATGTTGACCGCTTTGAAGCATGGTGTTGATCTTATATTGATGGGTGAGCGCAAACTAGGGACCATCGGAAAGGTATTCCTAGATTCTGTGAGCAGTGAATTACTGAAAGAATCGCGAATACCTGTGTTGGTTATTCCACCAAAATTCACAAAACAAAATCTAACGGAAATAGGGCATGATAATTGATGTTGAATTACATCGAGATCATAATAAGATTCTTCTCCATCATGTTGGCTGGAATCTTTTCCGGCTTCCTTGGATCTCTGACAGGTTTAGGCGGTGGGACGATACTTGTACCTGTCTTAACATTATTCTATGGAATACCGATAATATTCGCCACTGGGGCTAGCTTGATTTCAACCATAGCTACGTCCGATGGTTCCGCAAGTGCGTACACAAAAGAGAAGATAGCAAACGTGAACCTTAGTATAAGTCTGGAAATGGCGACAACAGGTGGAGCGATAGCAGGCTCATTTGTTGCTATTTACATGTATGCGCACTCACTCTCATGGATAGTATATGTAATATTCGGCACAGTACTATTATTTTCACTGTACCCTGCGGTGAAGAAACTCCATAGCGAGATTCCCAAGAAGACAAAACCTGATTGGAGTACAAAATTTTTCAAATTGAGTGGAAGTTATTTTGATGAGCGCTTGAAACAAACCATAAACTACGAAGGCTCCAGATGGTACCTTGGGGAAATTATAATGTTCTTTGCAGGCTTCTTCTCTGGTTTGCTCGGGATAGGAAGTGGAGCCCTGAAAGTACTGGGAATGGACTGGGCACTTAACTTGCCCATGAAGGTCACGACAACCACAAGCAATTTCATGATAGGCATCACTGCAGCAACAAGCAGCACGATCTACTGGTACGCAGGATTTATACAACCACTGATCGCTGCTGCCACAGCAATAGGAGTCTTGATAGGAGCATATTACGGATCTAAGGTCTTAGTAAGGATTTCAAACGAAAATATTCGTCTGATATTTTTCTCCGTCCTTATCTTCTTGGGGCTGGATATGATTTTCAGTGGGTTTGATAAGATAAACTTGGTACTTGTAGATACCGTTTTTCAGTTCTCATTTGCAGCAGTTGTTGCAATCATAACAATACTTATCTTGTTCTTCCATGAAAAAATCACACCGACAGGAGGGAAAATAAGTGAAAAACTTTGATGACACAATGGTGGTCAGCCATTTTCTCAGAGGGGGGTCGATACTCAGTGTGATGTTTATAATATTAGGCATTATAATTCTCTTTGTAAAAAGGGAAGGCGATGGATTCACACTGCAACAGATCGCAAGTTACTCTTACTCTTTGACCCATGGAATAGATTCCAAAAATTTTCCCACAAGTGACATAATACAAGGTGTGTTTAGGCTGGATGGAATTTATTTCGTAGCACTTGGTCTTTGGCTATTGATTTTTACATCAATAAGTGTAGTTGTTGTTAGACTCGTGTGGTTTGCTGCAAACAAAGACAAGAAATTTGTGATAATTACCCTTGTTGTCCTCTTCAATCTCTTCTTCGCAATGCTCATTGTCCCATCATTGCTTTAAACCTTAGTTTTAGCTTTTTTACGTAATATGTCAAGATCTATCTTCAGATCCGAAACCAGGTCCTTCGCATTTTTTCTGTACCTCACTCATGATCTCCCCGTTCTCAATCCTGTACATCTTTATCCTTGACAGTATGAGGAGAACATCCCTCACACTGTATTTCCCGTCTATCATGTTCAGTAT
>JAJZAR010000207.1 GCA_021799315.1 Thermoplasmata archaeon
ATGTCACCGTATTGCTTTTATACTTAAATTCTTATTCAGGCTTTATTATTGAAACACAGGGAGAGGAAAATAGTATGTTATTTTTGACAATCATGAAAACCATTATAATACGGGAAAAAATGAAGAACGAATGATGTCAGGTCGATTCATATGGAAAATTACCTTTGTGGGTGAGCCAGATACTGGTAAAAGCTCCATAGTTTCTAGAATCGTCTTTGATAGCGAAGTTGGAAATTTCAGTGGAAAAGGGCTCCTCAGGAAGAAAGTTTCATTTTCATCTGGAAATGAGAAGAAGCAGGCAGAATTCATAATTCAAGAAGTTGATGGATTTCCTTCAGATAATAAGGTGTTGATAGGGAGTGCGGCCATATTGATTGTTGTGGATGTGACTAAAAAGTTTCAACCTGATAAAATATCACGGTTCATAAGTGGTGTTGATAAAAAACTTGAAGTCTGCATTGTTGCCAACAAGATAGACCTAAAATATGAAGCTCTTACATGGCTCGAGGAGCTTGAACCCTTTGCTAAAAAAAATCATGTGTCTCTGTACATGGTCTCCTCGAGAGTGTCTGATTCAGTCAACTCAATGATTCAGGAAGTAGCTCAAAAACTCATGGTAAGGGTAAATGGAAAGCAGAAATCTTAAAACATTCGCAATTTGCAATGGGATTATTTTCACCATTTGTGACGACAGGAGCGCCTCATATCTTCATAACAAATATCATATTGGCATTATGAAGGAAAATAATCTTAATCTGAAGCCCTATGAAGCCATATACCTTGTCCTTCTTGATAGATTAAAGCCAGTCAACACATTCTACAACAGCATCCATAAACTCTTGGCGGAACTTATCTCTGAGGATGACATAGCAAGAATGAAAACCTATATAGAAATAAAGAAAGAAGGGGCAAAGGTTTCCATTGAGAAAGATCATTTTTTAGTAGCGAGGAAGCAGGAAAAAAATGAGAAGGCACGCAAGGTTAATCCCATTATGGAAAATTCATCAGTGAATAGAGAATGGTTTTCTGATCTTGTTGATTCCTATGTGGCATCTGTGGATGAGGATGGTGATATAACATACTACTTCATCAGTGAGGTGACAATGGCAGGTAAGAACGAGATTCAGCCCATACAAGCATCCCTTGAAAAGATTGGGAGACGATCTTTTTCGTCACACGAAAGCATTCCTCAATGGATGGGTTACAGTATCGGTGATGTTAAGGCACTTTCTCACCATGAAACAATGATGATTGAAGGTAGTTTACCTGATGAACCGGTCTTCAAAGTTTATCTATACTTGGTGCAGCATGGACTTATCGTAAAATCAGGATTCAAATATGGTTGCAATTTCAGAGCCTACAGAGCATCTATAGATTCTCATTCTGACTTTCTCGTACAGATATTCTCCAACAAAATGGAATGGTATGAAGTTAGCAGGGCTGTAAGAGTGGCCAATTCTGTACGAAAGGAGATGATATTTTCCATTGAAGAAAATGATAAACTGAAATTTATCAAGGTAAAGAGAGTAAGATCAATTTTTTGAGCCCTAAACATAGGCTGCGAGAATATCACAGTTGAATACAGCCGATTATTGTTTGAGTATCTTGCGATCTATAAATGCATTTGTTTGCCAAGAAATTTCAGAAATGGCAATGCATAAAAAGGTTTAATGAAGGTTAAAAAATACTTTTCATAGACGAAAGCCCAACAAATTTGTTAAAATTAATAAAGGGTTGTTTCTCCAAATTTTTAGAAATTAAATCTGGGATTCAAAGTCGTCTATTGTGTACTTGAAATCGGCGTATGTATTTATATCTCCACGGTTTTTCTGTATTTCCCTTGCAAGAAGCCAGTAAACGAGTGCGAGTGATCTTCTTCCCTTATTGTTGCTCGGTATGATGAGGTCAACAAAGTCTGTCTTGTTATTTGCATCGCAGAGAGCCACAATGGGAACACCTACATTTTTAGCCTCTTTCATTACCTGTGTATCAGCAAGAGGATCAGTTACAACAATTACTTTTGTTTCCTGGTATTGAGGCAGTTGATGATTTGTGAGTGTTCCAGGTATGAATCTTCCAACAATGGATTTGGATCCTATAACCTCTGAAAATTTTGTCACAGGTCTGAATGCATACTGTCTTTGAGCGACAATTAAGATATCCTCAGGAGGAATTCTGGCAAGTAGTTTTCCGGCTATTTTAAGAGCCTTGTCCGTTTGGTTCAGGTCCAGCAGGTATAGCCCGTCATTCCTGATTTTGAAAATATACTTTACCATATCATGGTTCTTTACCTGTGTACCTATGTGGACACCGGATTTCTGATACTCCTCTTCAGATATCAGCAACTCTTCATTATTTTCATATACTTCTTTAGCTGTCAAGATGCCGGATTATATCATTAAACTATTTATCCATTTAGTTAATTATTCCCATTCTATTGTTGCAGGGGGCTTATCAGTGATATCAAGAACAACCCTGTTTACTTCGGGTATCTCATTGGTAATCTTCGACGAAACTCTTTGTAAGAACTCCCACTGGAACTGATGGAATGTACCTGTCATTGCATCTGTAGAATCAATGGCTCGTATAACAATTGCGTCACCATAGGTTCTTTTATCTCCATGAACACCTGTGCTCTTTACAG
>JAJZAR010000208.1 GCA_021799315.1 Thermoplasmata archaeon
CTGAATGAATCCTACACATACCACAGGACTATTAGAACACTGTCAGGCAATGTGGATATAAACATTCACATAAGAAAATGCAATATCCATGGAATAACGGCAAGGAAAGATACATGAAGAATGTTACGGAACTGACAAAGGCATTTGTCCTTGTTGTCCCGGATCCATCTGCCATGGTCATGTGGGATGCTGTTGGTTTCTTCCAAGCAGTGAGATCAGCACTTATCAAGAACACGGAATCAAGGAAGATTAGTAGCGTATCATCTGGGACTGCAATACAGCAGATACTGTCGAAAGCCCTTGTCTCGGATCGGGTCATAGATATATTTACAGCTGCAGGACTGAACAAACCTGACATATCCATATTATCAGACGAGTTCCTGGCTGAGGTGAAGGACATGCCACAGAAGAACCTGGCATTCCAGATGCTGAAAAAACTTCTCAACGATCAGATCAGAATCTCGATGAAGAAGAATCTGGGGCAGGCAAGATCGTTCCTGCAGATGCTGGAGAATGCCATAAAGCAGCACTCAAACAAGAGCATAGAAACAGCCCAGGTGATTCAGGAATTGCTGGATCTTGCAACAAAAGATCAGGGAAGAACAGAGGAAAGAATCTCGGCCTTAACGAGGATGAGGTTGCGTTCGATGATGCACTTCCGGACAATGAGAGTGCAAAACACGTTCTTGGCGACGATACAATGAAGATAATAGCAAGGGAACTCCTAGAAATGGTCAAGAGAAATGTAACCATAGACTGGACTGAAAGGGAGAGTGTGCAGGCAAAACTCAGGTTAATAGTAAAGAAGATCCTGAGAAAATACGGTTATCCCCCGGACATGCAGGAGAAAGCCACATTAACAGTATTGGAACAGGCAAAGCTACTGGAGTTGGATGATTATTATTCATGAAATGTTTAGCACTAACTTGCAGTCCAAATATCTAACTTTCAATTATTTTAAATAACATAAGGAATCTTGCTATATTCTTATATATGAACGGTTCTAGGATTTCCACTAAAAGAACATTGATTACGGAGATTCTTTATTTTCAAATTCATATTATTGTTGAAAATAGCATAAGCTTTGTTGATATGCCACATGGGTAAATCAACGTTGGCTGCATAATCCTTTGTCTTACCAATAATGCAACCGTAATTATTTATTGTGTCTTCATCATCAAGGATACCAAAGTATTCCTTTACCGGAGAGTCTACAACAATAAAATTGCCCTCGTCGCTCGCAAAAAGTATTGCGGTACATAGAAATACACTCATGCCTCCAATGTGCCCACCCCTATTAGTAAGACATAGATCTTTAAGAGTTTGTTTTATTTTTTGGAAATTTTGTGTACATTTAAGAAGATCAATTACTGCTTTCTGAAGGGCTCTCGGGTTTTGTAGAAGAGACTTTTTATGTCTTGCCAACCCGCTCCAGCTACCATTCCCACTTTCATCCAGAAAGTGTTCGAATTGAGATTTGAAATTAGTTATATTCATAGACTTGATGTTTTGAAATTGAAAGAAATTTTTCCAATTACTGAAAAGACCATATGCACATGACAGAAAATTTCTTGCGTCAGATATATCACTTGTCCCATCCTGCGAGCAGATTATGTTGCGTATCCTGCCGATCATATTTACAAAGTCTTGTTCCTTATTATTACCACATATCATTGAAAGACAATAAAGCAACAGTATTAAAATTTTTATATTTGTACTATGGCGATTATATCCCCTTAGTATAATATATTAATTTTACTTTTAGTAATTATTTTATATCAATTACATAGCTTAGATAGTGTATGTTAATTGCTGTAATTTTGAAAAGATCCTGTACAACCTTAAATCTCCCCCATGTTAATATATCTTCTTCCAGTTATCCACTCCTCATTTATGTCCATCATTATTGACACAGCAAGCTTCAACAATGACTGATCAGATGGGAATGCACCAATCTTTCTATACATAGCGCAGTATGTGTTGCCGCATGTATCCCTCACTCCATGTGACATAGTGTCTTGAGGCTTCCATTCTCTTCAGTCCACAGCAGGAACTGCCTCACGACCACTTTTATAACTCCTTTCAGATCAGGAAAATACTGGTTGTGTAACCTAAGTTTTTTCAGGAGCTTCCATACCCTCTCTATGGGATTCAGTTTTGGGGAGTAGGGCAGGAGAAAGTCAAGAAACAGGAACTGTTTCGGACCCTCAAGCCACTGTTTGAGCAATTTTGCATGATGGTACCTGGCATTGTCCAGAATGATCTGCATCTTCTTCCCCTTTCCTCTCTTTTTCAGGACGGTAAGGAATCTTTTGAAGGTTATGGCGTTGAATACATTTGATACCATCCCAACGAATTCCCCTGTCCTGATATTCACTGCACCGAATATGCTGACACCTTTTCTTGTGGGATACTGCAGTACCGTTGGATCGGCATCTTCCGGTGGAACCCACATTGCCAGCCTTGTTCCATGCTGGTAGAAATGGCATTGTAGGGTAAAGGTCTGGATTACTCCAAACCCTTCCACTTCGAACCGTGCTTGACCTTTTCGGTCACACGGCTCTCCTTGTGACTTCACGCACGGGCGCTATACCGGATTATGCCTGACAGGGGGC
>JAJZAR010000026.1 GCA_021799315.1 Thermoplasmata archaeon
ATTGGTAGTGTGTTGCGTATCCATAGAATGTGTAATATGTTACTTACATACTCATCTTTCCTTTTTCAACAGTCCTCCAAAATCATAATTTGACTCTGCAGAGAAATCAGTTTACATTGGAACAAAGAGATGGTAGTAATGCAAAACACAATCTGATTCAACTTCTATTATGTTCTGCAAAAGCCGCCTATTTACTTACGCAAGTAAAGCATCAGTGAGTGAAAATTGTGCTGTAATGTATGTTTACTCATGAGCGATAGACCTTTGCGAAATGACTCAAAGCCTTTAACGTTGAATCAGAAAATTAAGCCATTTGAGACCTTTTGTAGACCTTTTTATATGGTTATTATTTCCATATTGTGTCGCTCTGAGACATTCTTTATCATATTCATGCCAGTGGCTTTTACTCCTTTCTTATCAACAATGAAACCTTTGCACCCTGGCGTTTTACTAATTGCCATTTCTATCTCCTCTTCCCCTATTTCTGCCATTCTAAATTTGGATATAATGTGACCTATATTTATGTCATTATTCAACACATAAGAGGAAAATTTTGGAGCATAGTGCCCTCCTCCTGCAGCAACAAAGTTTCCAGACGCGGATGGAACACTTTCCGTAATCCCGCGGAATAATACGCCAAGAGCTTCGGCATCAGTCCAGCTCTCCTTCTCCGTCCCAATTTCAGCGAATATTAGGGGGTTATGGGATTGGGGTCCATGATGTGTTGCTTCAAAGGTAATTTGATATCTATCACCTGAATAGCTTTCTGACATTTTTCTGAGTATGGCTGTCTGTATCTCTGGTGCACTGGGGGCTATATCCTTTTCCTTACCTCCAATGTCATTTGTGGTGAAATTCCCAACCGGATGGACTGTTATGGAGTTTACACTTGCCTTTGATGAGTGTCTGCTCAGGCATATTATGGGCATTCCTTCCGGTGCTCCAACATACTTTTCTGGAAACTCTAAAAAGGGAAGTCTGACATCTGTTTTGTTATAAAGTTGAGATAGTTCTGGGGCATGTTCGTCAAAATACGCCTGTATACTTGCGCTGGCCTCATCTGATGTTGAGGAGAGAAAGATTGCCTTGAAATTCACTGATATCTCTCCACAAGATCCATATACATATGTTCTGCTCTTTTTCTCAAACTGTCCATGCTGTTTATGTAATGATCAATAAATGAATTCTTTGTTTCAATCTTTTTTAACTCTTCATGCTCTTTTGCAAGGGAGTCAGCAGTGAATAGAATAACGCTTTGAAGACTGTTTGGGTCAGCCACGGGCATCTTCATGTATTCATTTATCTTGATATCATCGTACTCTTTTGGGAACGCCTTTTCTTCATCTTTCTCAAAGTGACTGTATAGATCTTTGAGGTTATCTATGAAATAATCAAGGATCATTGAAATATTACTGTGCGTCGTTTTTGTTTTCAAATTCATCAAAGATTCTACTAATTCTGAGTTTCTCTGAAGAATTGAAACTTTTAAAGGATCCTTTCTGTCCATACTTATCCGTTTAATATGCAAAACGTTTTAAAAAGTTTTAAGATTCCAAGACAATGGATTTTGACATAGCTCTGATGGAGGAGAGGGTAAGAGAAAAATGGAAAGCAAAAAAAACTGAGGTTAGCAGCAGCAATAAAAATGATGACATCTTCAGCATAGATACGCCTCCTCCAACAGTATCAGGCGAAATTCATACAGGGCATGCCTACTCATATCCTCATCAGGATATGATTGCTAGATTTCAGAGAATGATGGGTAAACACGTGATCTACCCATTTGGCTTTGATAACAATGGGCTAGCGACGGAAAGATATGTTGAAAAAGTAAAACATGTAAGCCTTTCGAACATGGAAAGGAGAGCTGCAATAGAATTGTGCGAAACCACAAGTAAGGATGCCATCGAGTCAATGAAGAAAAGTTTTGAAAAGCTTGGAATTTCTGCAGATATGGATAAAGCATATATTTCCTATTCCAGGGACGTATGGAAAATATCACAGAAATTCTTCATAGATTTACTGAAGAATGGCATCGCTTACAGGACTGAAGGTATGACAATCTCCTGCCCCACATGCAGGACAGCAATCTCACAGATAGAGATGGAAGATAGGGAGGTAGAAACGGATTTTATAACGCTGAGATTTCAATCTAACGATGGGAAATATGTGGATATTGCCACAACACGACCAGAAATGCTTGGCGCATGCGTGGCCCTAGCAATAAATCCAGATGATGAAAGATTAGGGGAACTTGAGGACCTTGAATTTACTGTTCCTATCTATGGACAGAAGGTTAAGTTGATCAAAGATGCGAGAGTGTTAAAAGACAAGGGAACCGGAGTTGAAATGGTGTGCACCTTTGGAGATCAGACCGATTACGAAATATGGAAAGATCACGAGTTAAAGCTCATAAAACTTCTGGATCAGAGAGGTTTCATACGGGACAATTCCCATCTTGAAGGAATGAAGACTGATGAGGGCAGAAAGAAGATAAAGAACATGCTTAAGGATGAAGGATTTATCATTGAAATAAAGAGGATCAAACACTCTGTGAATACGCACGAAAGATGTTCAACACCCATAGAAATAGGTGTAAGCAAACAATGGTATCTTAGGTATCTGGATCGAAAGGATCAACTTCTGGATGCTGGCAAAGCAATCAGCTGGAGCCCAGATTATATGAGAGTAAGGTATGACAACTGGGTGAAGGGCCTGAAATGGGATTGGTGCATTTCCAGACAGCGAATAATGGGCATACCAATTCCTGTATGGTATTGTTCCAAGTGTCACAGGGAAATAGTTCCAGACATTGAAAAACTCCCCGTTGACCCCAGATTTGAAGTCATGGAGAAATGCACTCATTGCGGGTCTTCGGATGTTACTGGAGAAAACGATGTGCTTGATACATGGTTCACATCCTCCACGACACCATCCATTGTGGTTTTTCAATATGGAATGGAAAACGATATCATACCAATGAGTGTGAGATTTCAGGGGCACGATATCATATCAACATGGGCATTTACCACCATTTACAGGTATATGGTGCACTTCAACTCCATTCCATGGGGCAAGATCGTTATCAGCGGCAACGTCTACGACTCAAAGGGTCAAAAAATGAGCAAGAGCAAGGGAAATGTGGTGGACCCAATGGAAATGGTCGCACAATACGGCGCAGATGGTGTCAGGTTATGGGGCACTTCCCTGTCCACATGGGACGATATATCGCTGAAAGAACAGGATCTTGTGAGAGGACGGCGTACCATTATCAAGATTTATAATGCCATATCTCTGGTTGCTTCCATGGAAAAGGGTGATGTGAAAAATGTTGATCTTCCATTCAACAGATGGATACTGGAAAGCCTTAACAGGACCATTAAGAAGGTGACAGACGATTTCAATAATTTTGATCTTGCCAGAGCAAGATTTGATATAGATCAGTTATTCTGGAACGACTTTTGTGATAACTATCTGGAAATTATAAAACCATTCCTTGCAAGAGGAACAGAAGCACAAAAAGCTGAGATAGGTGCCGTAGCAAGGAAGGTTGCAGAAGCCATATTGAAACTATATTTCCCCATAGCTCCATTCATAACCGAAGACTCCTATGGGTTACTCAATGAAAATAGGATGCTCAGGGATGAGAGGTGGCCAGAAGCAGGAAAGGAATTCCCAGAGGAATACAGAAGATTTTCCTCTATCATTGACTCAATATCTCTGTTAAGAGGTGTGAAAAGCAGAGCAAAGTCTACAAAAACAGATTATTCTGGATTTTTCATCTCAACGGCAGAGGATTTAAGCGATTTTGAAAAGACAATCATTAAGGGTGCATTGAGGGAAGAGAATATTGAGTTTAAGATGGGTGACACGGTGGAAGCTCATATTGTACAATGATCTGATGGAATCTCATCCATTCCATGCTGAATAAAAGCTTCAATTTTGCTTCCCATGTTAAACCAATATTGATTCAATACAGATCATGGGTGGCTTCCATAAAATAAAATAGCGAGTATTGTATTGGAATGAGGGTATACTGTAATGTTCATCCGTCCGGAAAGAGCTCTGAAGATTGGCATGATCGTTGTTATAGCAGCGGTCATAATACTGGGAGTTTCAATTTATGGAATCATAAGTTCAGAGATATCATCACAGAATTATAAGGTGTCCGCGGGAGGGAATGAGAACATACAGGTCAATGTTACCCAAGGCGTCCTTCTCACATACTCAATTTTTATTAATAGCAATTCCACGAACAATTTCAGGGCATGGTTTACAGAGCCCTCGGGAAATATTATTCTTGAATCCAATTTCACGGGTTCAGGGATTTCCAACTCGGTAGTTGCTCCTGTTGGAGGTCAGTGGGTTTTTCATCTGGAAAATATGGGTAAAAACTCTTCAAATCTTCGTATTCACCTTGGGCAGCTATCCATTATACTTGAAGCAGGTCTATACTCTGGAATAACTGCCCTTGTGGTGGGGCTTGTTTTTATAGGATACTTCTTCAATATGGAAAGAAGAGAAAGAATAAGACGGGCAAGACGTTAATCAGTTACAATACGAGTATATGGAAATAAGTGTGGAAAATAAATCCTATAAGATACGTGATACCAGCCGCCAATAGAGAAAAAATTGCCGCCCTCGAAGATGATCTCAGAATGGAAATGTTGAGGGCAATTGCTATGATTGAATTGCTAAGGATCTGAACTGCAGCCACCAGAATAACAGCTATTATAAGGGACCAGATCCCGAGGGGAAACAGGAACGGTATTATGGGAAAGGCTGCTCCTGATATATATGACAGTCCAGTGGTCACTGTGGAATTGGACGTTCTTTTCTTCTCCGCATCAATTTTCTTATGCATCTTTCTGTCTGATTCGTCAGATAGAAGATTGTCTCTCCTTATGTTCCTTATCCTGTATTCGATTTCTGAGGATTTGGAAAGGTATGCACCCAAGGACATGCTTATTGTTCCTCCAATACCTATTACGAGGCCACTCATGGCAATAATAAAATTATTGTCGATAATTGCTCTGAGTCCAGCAAGAGCTGCCACGACTTCTACAAGTCCGTCACTGATTCCATAGAGGTATGCCTGTATCCTGTCAAGATATGCCCCTCTATCAGGGCTCAGATCATTGAACAGGTTTTCGTGGCTGATCTCATCTTCAATTATTGTGCCCAGTTCCTTCTGATCCTCCTCATTTTCAATACTCTTCAGATAATCTCTATATTTTCTTATACTTTCTAACTCTCCTCTCTCTAGAAGATTAATGGTCAGATTCTTTCCAATTATTCTCGTTAAAAAAAGGAGAGCTTTCACCTTCATTCTTCTTGCATGCAAATTTTTAGTGGTTTTCCCTTCCCTTTCAAGTCTGCTTTTCCAGAATTTTGAATGTCTATCTTCAACAGATGCAAGAAAATTTAATTTTTCCGAAAAGCCCTCTTTATTAGACCTATTTCCCAATCTTGTATAGAACTCCTTATCCGTAACCTCATCGATATAAAATTCCGTGAGCAAATTCACATCGGAGTCTTTCATATTCCCTTATGCAGTGAGACTTTATAATTTTATTCATTACCACGAATGAAATAAGGAAAACCTTACAGGATCACATGTTATCCACAAGAAAGGAAGATTAATTAACTTGATACTCTAATTCAGAACAGCGTATTAATTTCACCACTTGGGTTCAGTAATTTATATTACGTTTTTCGTAGAGATCCTTCGTTTTACATTCAACAACCTATATATTTATAATTTGGCTCATTAATCAGGTAATATCTATGCAAAAAGAACAAAATGAATTTGAAATGAAAGTAAACATAAGAGTGACTCCTCCCGGACCAAAGGCGAAAGAGATTGTAAGTTCTGACGAGAAATATCTTGCAACGAGCACAAAATCCATTCCAATGGTGGGGAAGAGAGCAAAGGGTGTATATGTCGAGGATGTCGACGATAATGTATTTATCGACTTTGCAGCCGGTATTGGTGTGTTGAACATGGGCCATGTTCACCCTTACATTACAGAGAAAGTTAAGGAACAACTGGATCGAATGTGGCATTTTGCAGGCACGGACTTCTACTATAAGGAACAGGTAGACGCAGCAAGAGCCATAGAAGATATGATGCCAGGCGCATTTTCCAAAAAGATATTCTTCACAAACAGTGGTACTGAAAGCAATGAAGCTGCATTGAAGTTTGCAAAGGTAAGCACAAGAAAACAGCAATTCATATCATTTATAGGTGGTTTTCATGGAAGAACACAGGGTTCTCTTTCTTTCACTGCATCTAAAGGTATACAGAAGAAATATCTGTTTCCAACAATGCCAGGCGTTGAACATGTCCCCTTCCCAAATCCCTACAGAAATCCCTTTGGGATCGATGGATATGAACATCCGGAAGAGCTATCCAATGCTGCCATAGAATTCATAGAGAAGTACACGCTCAATATGTATATGCCTCCTGAAAATGTTGCTGCTTTTGTTGTGGAACCCATACAGGGAGAGGGTGGGTACATTGTTCCTCCTATGGATTTCCATAAAAAATTAAGGAAACTTGCAGATGACAACAACATACTGATCATAATGGATGAGGTTCAGGCAGGGTTTGGAAGAACAGGCAAGTTCCTGGCATCTGAGCATTTCGGAGTAGCCCCGCAGATAACTTCTCTGGCAAAGGCCATAGCAAATGGCATACCTATGGGTGCTGTGGTTATTGATTCTAAACTTGACTTCCCCGAACCTGGGTTGCATTCAAACACATATGGTGGAAACCTGATTGCTTCTGTTTCATGCAAAGCAACAATTGAAGCAATGAAAAAGGAGGGAGTAATTGAGAATGCCGCAAAGAGAGGAAAGCATCTGAGAAAGAGACTAGAAGAACTTCAGGAAAAGTTCGACTTCATTGGTGATGTAAGGGGCATTGGTCTCATGCAGGCAGTGGATTTTGTGAAGGACAGGAAGACAAAGGAACCCGCAGTTAAGTTGCGAAACGAGATAGAAATGAACGCTTTCAAGAGTGGAATTATTCTCCTTGGAACAGGAGAAAGTGGAATCAGGCTTATACCTCCACTCATAATAACAGATGCACAGATAGATGAGGGCATGGAAGTCTTCGAAAAAGGCATTAAAAAATCCCTTTAGGCCTTATATAAGGAGGGAAGCACCGTAGGATTCGTCTCCTGATGGTTAACTATTTAGCAAAATATTTTGAAAGCTTATTCGATCCAACAATTCTTTCTATTTCTCCACCATTCCTAGGTATTCACATTTGTCTGCAGATCCTCCACCGACTCCAACTTTCTTTCCGCGCCATCTGCACGCATAACATTGATTTCTATCTCAGCTATGCCATCCAGTAGTGAAATATCTCATTCTCTTATTCTTGTTCATATCTCGGCTGCTCCTTGGATTAGGATTTCACTATCCCACAATGGGTTATCACGCCAAGATACTCTCTGTGAGTTTGTATTTCTTCGCCCTGTTCGGAAGAACAACCTTATTTCATAGTGCGAAAGAATTTGTATAACGATCTTTCGTCTTAATACAGAGAGGCTGCAAAATGAATGCTCAAATGAGATTAGAATGAAGGAATACGTATGAACTATTACGCAAAAAACAGAGAGTTAAGACTATAAATTTTGAATGAAGCTAGGATCCAAAACTGAGGATCACGTAGCAGAGATTTTTCTATGACATAATTTTAATCAGTAAATACCAAAACCTATATTCGTAGCCGCAATGATTTTTAAAAACTCTTCTTCTACCTTACCTATGTTCTTTATCAATCTTGACTGTGAAACGGATCTCAATTGAAACAAATCTATTACTGATTTAAAATGTTAGACATACGTATGATGTTGATGAGACTCTAGACTCCCAATATCTAATAATTAAACTGTTACGCCACAAACTTCATTTTACATGGTCATCTTCATCAACGTTCAAAAGACTTCTGGCTTCAGCTTTAGGAATTATTATGCTTGAAGAAGGCAGATTTAAACCGCGTTTTCTGAAACAAATTTAAGAAGATCTGATAGGGGGAGACCATTTTCCCATTTCATGATAAAATTATCACTTTTTGACGTTTCGATCTCCGGGAGTATGTTATAGATATTTCTGTATCTGCCCTGGGGTTCCCCGGGGACTTTGAACATCCTCCATGACTCTCCTTCGGCATTTTTCAAGCGAAATCCATACATGAGAAAAAGACCTGAACTGTGACATTTCTCTGCGAGTCTTTCTGCCTGCTCCTGATTTTTTCCAGAAGATGACGCAAAGGTAAGTTTTGAATTCTGGGAACTCTTTACCTCTATTATCATCGATATATCAAAACGAAGTGCGATGAGATCTGCTCCCTTGGAACCCGCAGCTCTGGTCACATAAAAAGGATACTTTTGCAATGACTCATACGCCTCTCTAGAAAGGAAGTCCAGGGTCTTTGAAACTTTCTTAATTATTTTCTGATTACCAGAAAGAATGTTTACCAGTTCTCTCTCATATATGCTGCCATTCAATGGGAGAACATATGATTATAGTATAGAAATTTTATTCGTGCATCGGGTTGAGTAGCCAGAATAATTGGTAATTTTGACTCCGTGATCACTAAAGCTATTTAATTTCAAATACCTTAAAATAAAGGTTTTTCATTTTATTTTATATGGCATTTCAGAGAAAGACCGTTTTTTCACCGAGCAAAGAAGCAGTAGAAAAAAGCAATATCAACTCACTTAAAAACTTCATTGGTCTTGATACCATAGAAGATCTGTATGATTTTTCCGACAGTCATATGGAGCAATTTTACGAATACGTTGTGAGGCATGCAGGTATATGGTTCACGAAGCCATACAAATCTGTAAGGGATAGCTCTGAAGGCAAGGAGCATACAAAATGGTTCACAGGCGGAGAGATCAACATAACATACAACTGCGTGGAGCGATATAAAAAGAGTAAAAATCCTGCAATAAAATGTGTTTATGAAGATTCTCCCATAAGGATCATATCCTTCGCTCAGTTAGATGACATAACGGGAAGACTGGCAGGCTCCCTTCGTAGCCTGAAGGTGAACAAAGGCGATCGGGTAGGCATTTTCATGCCCATGGTGCCGGAAGCTATCTTCGCAATGTATGCCATCATGCGTATAGGTGCTGTGGCAGTCCCCATGTTTTCTGGTTATGGAAGGGATGCAGTAAAAACAAGGGTAGATGATGCCGGGATAAAATACATATTCACAATTGAATCCTATTCACGAAGAGGGAAAAAAATACAGATGGCCTCTCTAATATCTGATATTCCCGGGACAAAACTTATAACACTGCACAGAGAAGGAACAGAAGGGCTAGACTTCTATGAACTTGTGGAAAAAGGAATGTATCAAAAAAGCCTGAACACAGGCTCTGAAGACCCGGCCATAATGCTATATACATCTGGAACAACAGGAAAACCCAAGGGGACCATACATGTGCATGGTGGCTCATTTGTAAATCTTGTGAAGGAAGTGAAATATTATCTCAATTTTAAGGAGCAGGATGTTCTTTACTGGATAACAGATCTTGGCTGGATGATGGGCCCATGGGAAATACTTGGTGCCAATGCATTGGGGGGAACTGTGTTCCTTTACCCGGGGGCTGTGGATTATCCAAGATCAGAGAGAGTTTGGGACATGGTTGAGCAACACGGTATAACCATTCTCGGTCTATCACCAACCTTTGTAAGAACCATGAGATCAAGGGGAATTCACAGATCTTTCAAATCACTTAAGGCTATTGCATCAACGGGAGAACCCTGGGATAAGGAATCGTGGCTCTACACATTCAATGTGTTTGGAGAGGGGAGATTGCCCATTTGCAACGTATCTGGCGGAACAGACATAATGGGTTGCTTTCTGGCATCCACACCAGTAACCGATCTTGAACCAAATTGTCTCTACAAAGGGTTAGGCATGGCCGTCACCGTACTTGATGAGAGTGGAAACGAAGTTTTTGATCAGATAGGTCATCTAGTTTCAAGAGAGCATCTTCCTTCTATGACCCGGGGTGTATGGAATAACCCGGACAGGTATATGCGTTCATACTGGTCCAAGTTCCCTGGGTACTGGTCCCAGGGTGACTGGGCAATGCAGACTCTGGACGGTCACTTTTTCCTCTATGGTAGGTCGGACGATGTTATTAAAACATCAGGAAAGCGGGTTGGGCCAGGAGAGATTGAAGACATATGCTCTGGTGTTAAGGGGGTCATTGAATCAGCTACCATAGGTATTCCAGATGAAAAGAAAGGGGAGATGATTGTTGTCTTCTATACAGGGACGGATTCTGAGGATGTTAAAAAGGAAATTTCAAGGGAAGTCAGCTCAGTAATGGGTAGGTCTTTTGCTCCCTGGAAAATCCTTCATGTTAACGATCTGCCCAAGACAAGAAATGGAAAGATTATGAGAAGAACATTGAAGAGTGCCTTTCTCGGAGAAGATCAAGGTGATATATCAGGAATGGAAGACCCTTCAGTATTGAATGAAATTGTTAAAATAGGAGAGAGGGAAAATAAACATTAACATGTAGAAAGTGAAATAAACTTTCATTACCAATCCACTCAGCCTGAAAATGGTTAGTCATGTTTAATGGGTACAAAATGAAGATTTACTAGGGAATGTGATTGAATAAACATCATCCCCGCTATTATCATCTAAAATGGATGTGCAAACATTAAAATACAACTGTGATTATACACATACATGGATAGTTCATGGAGAGGTAGGTGATATCATGGTGGATGAAATGCCGAAAATGAGTAGAAAATCGGAGGTAAGAGTAGGGTTATACATAGCAATTTTTACAATTTTGGGTGTAGTTGGTATGTTATTCCTCGTATTTTCAGGCAGTGATAAAAATGGAGTGTTGGTTATAAGCAATGTGTATTACGAATATACAGGGATCGGCTTACTCGTAGCAGATATGGCTTTTATGATCGTTGGAGCTTTGGGGTTTCGCGGAAATAGAAACGCCTCAACTGCATAAGAATCTCTCAAAAGTTTCATAAAAACAAGTGTATATTTGATCTCCCTTGGTCTAAAAAGGTCATTAAATTATCATTTCTCATTTTTTTCAATGTCTACTTCGAGGTATTTGTCTTAATTGCATTATCAGGCATATCTTTAGATTCCTCTCTGTGCAAATCAGCATAATGCAAAGGTCTGAAAAAATAGCCTCAAAGCCTAGCCTGATCGTAAATAACATCTATCATCTGCTTTGAATATTGTGCCATTGTTTACATGCCTATAATCACTGTTTTTCTATGGTTTGCGATGGTTCATGGGAATTTAAGAGAGTATTACGAGGAATATGGCTTATTCCAGAAAACAGGTTTAGCGCGGGAAACCCAATCTTTCAGAATTATGAATTTAGAAATAGGGCCAGAATATGGAGAAAGCAATGCAAAAATGTCTTATTATTCTGGGTTTCCTTCAATATATAAAATGGTTACTGGGCCTTGGGGAACATTATTAAAGTATTAGTAATACTAAACGGGTTTCTATGTCAGTCCTGAGAAGAGAAACACTCATCAGCGCACTGGAACATACCTACGGCTCAAAAGGTCTAACGCGGGGTGATGTTCTAGACCTTTGCGACTTCCTGCTAGATTTTTTTGGATATGAAGATTATGTACTGGACAATGTTCTTTCTCCACCAGAGCGAGATGCTTTCTACGATCTGGAAGAGAATGGAATTTTAAAAACCCAGGCAGAGGAGATCACATTGAACAAGGGGAAGATGTGGAGGGTGAATCAGTGGGTGTTCAGAAGAAACAAGATTCTGGCATTCTCAAAGTTTCCAGTAGAAACCAGTAGTCTGGAAAAGGACTATGAAGAAATTTTCAAGGAACTTGAGAGGCAGGAATTAATATAAACTATTTTTTAAATATTGTTTTGATCAAAGCAAACGTGGCAATGGCTCCAGCAGCTGCAAGTACTCCGTATGCGGGAGAGTCAAAAATCAGATGCTGTATGGGCCTTTTTGCAGGATCAAATCGATCGTAATGCAACTCGAATCTATCTTTGAATTCCACAGCGTGTACACATCCTGGATCATTTGTGAATGTGGCTCTCCAATCAGCTATCTGTCCTTTCAATTCTCCAACTGACCTCTTGAACAGCGGGCTATCTCCAGGAGAGGGAACATCATCATATGAATTCTTCTTCACAACCACCTTTTTTTCATGCAGTGTTTTATAGATCATAGGTTCCCAATAATCTGAAGAATCCATTGTCATAATACCATAATCTCTTTTTATTTTATCAATCTTCTCTTTTGTCAGATGGCCATCGAAATTGCAGCACATTGATTCTATGAGAAAGTTTTGGTACTATGAATGACAATCCTCATATTTCACGAAACAGGCGGAATATTTTTAATATAAAATTATGGGCTTTCGTCCTTGAGTATGCCTTGAGTATGTACACACCATGATCTAGAATTATAGAATGAGTCTATCTGTTTTTTGCAAAACTCCATGCGATGTTTTCACTTGAACTATTCCATCACAGAAGCTTTTAAGTTTTCAATGGTCTTTTCTATGTTTTCCTGAGCTATTTTCCTCACCTTCTCTACACCCATTACCTTTGCAATGAGACCAAAATCAAAAGTTCCATTCCATAGTATGTTTGATTCATTTTCTCCGCTCTCCACCAGAACATTCAGATGAAAAACCATTTTTGACCCAGCTGCTCTTCCATCTCCTGCAAGCTCAAATCCATCATCTCTGAAGCTCAAATGACCCTTTAGCTTTCCAGATATGCTGCTCATATAGGAAACATCGGCAGATGAAAGGTCAAATCTCACTTTGCAGGCGAAGTCATTCTCATTAAATGAAATGGATTCCAGACCATACAGGCATTTTCCAATACTTTCAGGGTTCTTGAAAATTTCAAGAACAGTCTCAGACTTCTTCTGTAATTGGAAATTTCCAGAAAATTCCATTTCACTCATTCTCCCGTAATCTCCCTTTGAAAATAATTATTTTGCGCTACCCGATCTTTTTTCAATAACATAATTGACCATTGATGCCATTGAAGAGGAAATTGTTTCCTCATCTATGGTTCCGATTCTTGAATAAACTGCTCTCAGAAGGTTCCCATCTCCAAATGATGTGAGAAATCTTTTCATGCTCTCATTCAGGTTTATCTCATCTTTTCCAACTTCTGTATGGTTATTTCCAAGAACCATTGAAGAAATTTGCTCACCCATTAGCCTTGCCGTGGAAAATTTCCCGCCTGCGATGGCTAATTGCCTTATACCTGTATTCTGTTCCATTATGGTATAATCTCTTGATGCAGTTCTCACGGTGTCAGAATCTGAGGTTATAAGCGGTCTCGACGAGTAATAGGTTCTTATGTGCCTCATGGGTGCAAGTTCAGGCACAAGCTTACTCCCCTCCTCGTGCATAAGTTCCAGGTCATCCTGATCCACTCTGGGATTATCTGGATCTTCTGTCAGTACTGCAATTGTACCCAGAATGGTGTTTTCTCCGTAGGGTACAAGTATATCTCCATCTGAGGGTGGCCTCATACGATTTATAACTGAGTTTACAAGCCTTCCGGGATAAACGGACATGTATCCAAGGGCCGGGGTAATAACCAGACCTTTCATTCCCATTTTCTTCGCAACATCCATTGCCCATGGGCCAGCTGTATTCACAACGCAATCAAAATTGCCATCAATTTCAGGATGTCCCTTAATAGCGATTCTGTTTGAATTGCTTAAACTGGCTTCAGTGTGGGTCAGTATCCTTGCCCCATAATTCATGGATTCTGACGCAACAGACATCCCAAGTTCATATGCACGGATCACCTTGTCTGGTATCCTTAAAACTCGTTTAGTTTCAGGGCTTATATTTGGTTCTATTACTCTTTTGAATATTTCCACATTAACTTCATCAGTGGGTATGCCATTTTTCTCGTTGCTCTCAAGTATGCGTTCTCCAAAATCTGCCTCCTGCTCATCCAGTGCAACAAAATATCCTCCCGTATCCCTTATGAATTGCTGTGCCATACTGTATAGTTTCCTATTTTCTGAAATGCATTCTCTGGCCGCCTGCGGATCGTTTGTGGTATATCTTGTACCGCTATGAAGCATTCCATGAAATCTACCCGATGTTCCTGATAAAATGTCGCCCTTATCAATAAGAACCACATCAGCTCCACTTTTTGATAAATACATGGTCGCAAACAAACCTGTGATTCCTGCCCCAATTACCAGAACCCTTTGAGTCATGTTTATCCTCTCGATTTAACCTATGCATTCAAAGGGAATAACATTTACACCTGTATTCACAATTACGGTATCATTAAGCTATTGATGGATTGATTCATTCTCGCTAATAAGCAGATTAAATATTCTATTCAGATCTCTACAACAAGACTTCAACCTCTGCATTAAGAATTCTCCATCTACATTAAAAAAACAATAACTGAAAGCTACTTATTCACATAAAGAAGGTCATTCGGAAATAGTATATTTTATTATTAAATTGCTTGAAATAAGCACTGTCAATTTCCTGTTTCCTGCAATCGTTATTTTTATGCGTTTACCAATAGATAAAAACGTTAACGAATTTGCCACGAATGTCTTAAATAAGGTTCAAACATTCATGCAGAATGAAGTATATAGTCATAACAGGAGGCGTGTTATCCGGCATCGGAAAGGGTACAATAGCCTCAAGTTTATGTCACATTTTATCCAACAGTGGGCTGAAAGTTACAGCTCTAAAAATTGATCCCTATCTGAATTATGATGCAGGAACCATGAATCCATATCAGCATGGGGAAGTATTTGTTCTAGACGATGGAAGTGAAGTGGACCTTGATCTTGGAAATTACGAACGGTACCTTGATAGAACACTAACCAAAGATAATAACATAACCACAGGGAAGGTGTATAAGGAGGTTATCGAAAGAGAGAGAAGGGGAGAATATCTTGGCAGCACAGTTCAGATCATACCTCATATAACAAACGAAATAAAGAGAAGAATAAGGAAGGTAGTTTCTTCTGGAGACCTCGATGTC
>JAJZAR010000027.1 GCA_021799315.1 Thermoplasmata archaeon
GAACAGAAACAGCTCCACCAATTACTACTATTGCTGCCACAATCCCTATTCCTATATATTCATAGTCGGCTACACTAAATCCGGAGTTCGAAGATGACTTTGAAGTTAACGGATAAAGGTGAAGTATAACTACTTCATTTGGACCTGGGTACCACGGCATAGGAATCCAGTAAGGGTGTGCCTGATCTGGCCATCCACCTATGCTACTATTTACATATTCATACCAGTCTCCAGAGTATACCAGAGGAATTATTGGCATTTGATTGAGCATAACATTAACCATTGTATTTATATATTTATCCTGTTTTGTCAAATTTCCTGTCAGCGTGAAATTGTTATACGCACTCATGAATCCAGTACCAGTTGCATTCCATCTTTCTTCATTGGTATACGCTACTTTGCCTGTGGGTACAATTGGGCCTATCATGGCACTGTAATCATACCATGGGTTTGGTCCAATACCCGTTACTGTATCCAAAGCCATCTGATAATTATTTGTTGCTATGTCACTTGCAAGAGTACTAGCTTCAGGGGTTGTTGTAGTAACTGTCAGGCCCAAACTTTTCAAGTCTGCTGCTATGATTGTAATATCTGTATCCCAATCTGCATAGCCAGAAACACTCATAAGACTTATTGAAGGCACAGCTGTTCCATTGCTATATTCCAACTTGTTTGAACTGCTCAATTTGAACCCGTGAGACTCAAGTAGGCTTAGTGCAGCAGATGGGTTGTACTGAGCCAATGAATTTGCTCTTTTAAGATTAGAACCATTCAAGTATGTAAGTTGTTGCGCCAGGATGTTTGCTGCATTTGCAGGTTTTTCATATCCGTACTCCCCTATCTGGCATATAGCTGTTCGGTTAATATCCATGCTAATAGCCTGCCTAACATAACTTTCGTTAAGAAATGGAGACAGATCGTTTATCATCACAGTTGTGGGTTGTCCTGCAGGGTACCAGTAATGATTGTAGGTTGGATCATTTTGAACAAATAATTGGGTAACATTAGGTTCGAATACGGATGCCCACTGAACCTTTCCTTCTGCAAGGGCAAGAGATAGAGCGCTGTTACTTGTATAATCTACATACACAACTTTGTCTATCTTAGGCAATCCAGGCTGCCAGTAGTGTGGGTTCCTCACAAGGACAACTTTTTCTGGGCTGAAGCTTTGCAGCATATATGGACCAGTACCAACTGGATCTGTGACAACTGCTGTTTGCGGGTCAGGCACACCTGCTGAGGTAGTCTTATTCTCCCATGTTTGATTTGTGGGAAGTATTACTGAGCAACCTATGTAAAATAAATAATTAGTCTGAGGAGAGGAGAACTGAAAGCTGACGTTATATGGATTTGGTGCAGTTATTGATTTCACTACGCCCCAATCATCCAATGCCTCTTTCTCTATATTGAAAGTATACAAAACGTCGTTTGCATTAAAGGGTTGCCCGTTGGAAAATGTGACATTCTTTCTCAACGTCATATTTAAGTATAGTCCATTGTGACTGATACTATAACCAGTGGCAAGCCATGGTATCACGGTGCCGTTATAAGTGTTGACCTGTAACAAATGTTCATACATAAGTCCCATCACTCCTGTAGGTTCAGACCACACATTAAACGGATTGAAATTATCCACGAAGGCGGTACTGGGACCACCGGAGAGGTACAATGTGCTGTTGTTATCAGCTGATGTTGTAGAGGCAAACGGAGTCGCACTTACTGTTGAATTAGAGGTCTCCGCTAAAACAAAAAAACCCGATAAAACCATTATAAGTGTCATGCCAATGGCCATTAACACCTTTTCCTTATTCATTTTGCTTTTCATCGGCATTCTAGTTACTTAAATCTATTTAAATCTAGTGCAGTTTGATTTACTAAGCAAAGTAGTATTTGCTGTGAAGGTAGGCAAAATAAGGGTTTTTTTAAAATCTCTTTACAAAATGGGTTTACATTCTACTTAAATCTTATGATAATCAAGTTGTACATTGGCACTTATTGGTATTTAAATAAACGGCCTCCAATGTCGGAGTTCTATTGGGATAAGGCAAAATAACACAGTTTAAAACATAGATGCTCCGGACTCACGATATGAGTGCAATTTTAGGCTCATTCACGGCATACTGAAAACTCATTTCCTCATGCACATGATCTATCACGGGCAGCTTTTACAGAAAGACCATTTGGATTTCGTAATTTGTCGCACAATCTCTCAAGGGTAGCAATAAAATGAATGTTGCTTGATATCATTGCCAGTAATTGATCTATCGACGTTTACCATAGATAATAACAAAAAGAGCTGTGCCTAAAATTATCGCTGCAATTATTCCGAAGAGAATAACTTCATCATACGCGTTTTGGTCGGAATATTTTTTGAACAATATTTTCATAACCTTCGGTTCGCCGTCAATTTTTATAATTCCGCTTGAGTTTATTATGTCATATTTTGAATTGCTTGAAACCTGGTAGTTGAATGATCCATTCTGCAAGCTGACATTATATTCGCTTCTAATTAGACCTCCGGAAGAACCATAATTACTTATGTTTACGTACCACTTATCATTTGGCGAGAGCCCTTTTTCCGTAAAAACAACATTATATCTATTGACAACAGACTGATGAGTTGAGATCAGTGAAATAGTTCCAGAATTCAAATTGCTTACGTACATAAAGCAGTCAATTGGGTCGAAAGAAACTCTAAATGGGCCACTTCCAACATGAATTTGCTCAGAGATTTTGTTATCGAAGGAAAACAGAACAGAAACAGTGTTTTGGCTTTCACTTGTAATATAAACATCTCCGTTACTTGGGTTACATGAAATTCCTTCCAAACCTGGTGCCGTGTATATATTGTCCACAACTTTCATCTGTAAAGGATCAATAATCTGTGTGCACCCAGATATGTAATCAATTACGTAGACTTGATCATCTGAAGAATCATAAATTATTCCCTGTGGGCCCTGCTTAGTCTGGATATTTCCCACAACCCTATGGGTTATGGAATTGACAACAGAAATATTATCACTTGCAAAATTCGCTATAAATAGGTCTGAATTTTTTTCATCATAGGCAATACCTAGAGGGCTTTTTCCTACGCCTACGTTATCGACAACTCTATTTAATGTAAGATTCAAAATGCTCATGTTATTTGATTTTTCATTCAAAACATACAGCTCATTGTTTTCTGGCACGAAGGCCAAACCAGATGGCCCCTCTCCCACTGTGAAGTTACACGTCACTTTTTCTGTAGATGAATTTATTTCAGAAATGCTGTTTGAATCGTAGTTAGTTACAAACATGTTGCCATTGGTTGAGTCATAAGCGATACACGCTGGTCCCACCCCCACCTTAATTTCTTTTATTATTTTGTGAGTTGAGGAATTTATTACATAAACGAAATCTGACAGTGCATCTGCAACATACATATTTCGGTTGACTGGATCATAAGCTAAACCTTGAGGACCAGTTCCAACGGAAATTTCCCCAACAGTTCTATCCAGAGACGGGTTTATAATTGACAAATTATCGGTATATTCATTCATAACATAGATTTCTCCGTTCTGTTTATCGTATGTTACTCCGTAGGGATTTAAACCTACTGATATGTCATTCTTCACAGTATTAGTAGTGGAATTTATTACTGAAACTGAATTAGAGCAGTAATTGGATACAAATACCTCTCCCTCATTGTCTCCACCCGTGATTCCAAAGGGTGACTTTCCAACGTCAATGTTACACGCTGCCAGATCTGTATAAGTATTTATTACTGTAACGGTGTTAGAGTTCAAGTTCGTTACATAAAGGTCTCTATTCTCTTTGTCGAAGAATAGTTTATCCGGACCATTACCGACTGCTATGTTGTGTGTTTCAGATGGATTTGACACATTGACCATTGTCACACTATTTGTTCCATAGTCTGCTACGTAGAGGTAGCCATTAAAGGGATCGAAAGCTACAGCGGAAGGAGAATTTACCGAAATATTACCGGTAATCTCGTTGTTTGATGTGTTTATGATACTAACTTCACCTGAATAGCTATCTTCAACATACAAATCTCCGTTATGGCAATCATAAGCCATCCCTTCAGGGTGTTGCCCCACTGAGACACTCTTTTCCACATCATTAGTGGTGGAATTTATTACAGAAATGTTATTTGAATTGCTGTTTGCAACATACAATAGTTGATTGGCCGCGTCATACAACGACGTTATTGGATTCACCCCGACGTTGATTGATTTCATAATCTGCTTGTTTGAAGTATTTATCAAAAATACATTATTGGAACCACAGTTTACAAGATATAAACTTCCGGTTTTTGTGTTTAAACTTGCGCAAATCGGGTAGATACCGTTGGTCACATTAAGATCATTTCCTTTAACCAACGTATTGTTTAGAAGCAAAATTGTATCATTGACATTATTATTGCTCGCGTTCAGATTGCTGAGGGATGGTGAATAATTTAATTTTGCAAATGAAGAATTATATGATTGTGTTATTGAATTCAGGTGATCTTTTTCCATAGGTGTTGTCAATAGCATACCAGAAAATGCAATTAAAATCAAGATCATTACTGAGAATATGACCGTGGCATTCTCTGTTAATCGTTTCATGTGTGAAGATAATTATTTCTCTATTTAAAAATTATTAAAAATGATTTACTTAATGCTATAGTAAAATATCCTTATTTCCCCTAGAAAAGCAAAAAACCAAACATCAATCATAGACTCCTGTCAATCTTCGCATGAAGGCAAGAACTTGTATACCTCCAGAATGACGTCCCGGTCAAAACGGACATGCGCTTCAAATAAAGATATTCAGGATTTTTATGGAATGAATTGAGATTCATTTCAAGTATGTCTTTCAACTATCACTGAGACGAGTTAAAATTGTGCTGAATCCATGATTTCTGCAATAGTATCCCTGAGGGCGAAACCTATCACTCTGGAAATGAAAGGCTTTTTTGGCATCATCACTTTGACTTTTCGGACTCCCGTCTCCTTCTTCAGTGCCTCAAGAGCATCTTCGTAGGTACCAACCGAATCAATGAGTCCAAATTTTAAAGCATCAGCTGAGGAAAATACTTCTCCAGTTGCAAGTTCATTAATCATTTTTTCATCCAATTTTCTCTCTCTGGCCACTGCATCTCTGAAAGAAACAAAAACTGAGTTCATAATTTGTGTCATTTTCTCATTGCCTGCTTCTGAAGGTTCAACAAAGGGGTTGTTCATATCCTTGTATTTTCCTATTTTATTCACAGTTACATCTATGCCAAGCTTGTCCAGCAGCCTCTTGAAGGACGGTGAAATGCTTATAACACCTATGGAACCTACGAGAGATGTTTCCATTGCAAATATCTTTGAGGCCACACTTGCAGCCCAGTATGCACCTGATGCACACATGGATGAAACGCTCACGTATACAGGTTTCTTTTCCCTTAGCTTTTTGATTTTTCTGTAAAGAATTTCAGATGCTGTTGCTTCCCCTCCCGGGCTGTTCACTCGAATTAGAACACCTGCAACCTTTCTGTTCCTTTCAAGCATATCAATTACTGGAACCATGTATTCAGACATCCTTCCGTTTATGTTGCCAGAAAGGTATACAACACCTATGAGTGACATGGTTATACAATGAAACACTCCCTAATACTCTTTTTCAACCACCTTCCCATGAATCTTTAGCTTCCATGCATAAAGAAATTGAATATGACTGCACGCTGCTCTGGCAAATGTTAAAATTCATGCTTAACATGGTTTCCTGTGTCTAAAAAATCCACTACGGATGCAGAAGCAGACCAGGTCTCTGCAAATGAGAAGGTTGATGCCATAATAGAGAACACAAAAGATTGGCGCGGAAAGAAACTGGAACTGCTTCGTTCAATCATCATTAAAACCAACACAGACATTATAGAAGAAGTGAAGTGGAAAAAACCTTCACGACCAGAAGGTGTTCCTGTATGGTCTCTGGATGGAATTATCTGTGTTGCAGATCTTTTGAAGGAAAGAGTGAGACTCACCTTTCCACAAGGTGCAAAAATACAATCGTGCGCTAAGTTATTCAACACGAGGCTGGATAGTAAAACTGTAAGGGCTGTTGATTTTTATGCTGATGACAGGGTTGATGAACCATGTCTATTTGAAGTTGTGGCAGAAGCCATTTGCATCAACATTGAAAAGAAGAAATCTACGAAATCCCGCGAGAAATAATTCAATACGATTTTAATCACAGGGTTGGTCAAAGCTCAGCTATCGTTGGAAATTTCTTCCTCCTTCTGAATGACAGCCCATCTTGAGATCAGACTACTGCCCTCCTCAATAACCTTATATTGTTTCTTGAGTTCATTCCATTCCTCGGCACTCACGTCTCTTTTGTCCTTTGATGAACTTCTTTTGTTAACACTTAGAAACACAAAATGACCCGGTTTTAGAATTCTCATGGTCTCTTTCATAGCTCCATCATGATCGGACATACAACAGAGCATCAGGTGTGAAACCACAAAATCCACCGAGTTGTCCTCAATTGTGTTCAGTGCGTTTGCAGAAAGGCACAGGGGTGTTATGTTATTCAATCCATTTTCCTGTGAAAGTTTCTTTAACCTTGCAACCGCCAGGCTATTTGGGTCTATGGAAATTATGCGCAAATCCAGTTTCATTCTGGCCATTTTTATAGAATAGTAACCCGGTCCAGATCCCATGTCAACCACAAGATATCCCATTTTTAGATATTTTGCAAATACAGAAATGGGAAATCTTACGAGTCCTCTGACAGGTATATTGAGTATGAAATTGGGAATGTATCGATCGTTTGCCATGCGTGCGACACCGAAATTTACATATTAAATTATATCCACTTTATTTCGGAAAATTTGCCTTGAGTATTTTCGTGCTGAAATTTCATGTGTTGTTCAGGCGAAGCAGGCATTATTTACGATTGCTATCCCGCAGATCATTCCATACAGCAGCTCATCTTTTCAATATCCCGTGTGAAGGACTGTGCAGTCAGCTTAATAACTTCCGAGACTGTTGGAAATATGTGACTCTTTCCAATCAGATCATTGTATGTCTGTCCAAACTTTATGGCATAAACACCCTCTATGATGAATTCTGCAGCGTAAGGTGAGACAACATGTACACCCACAATCTTTCCCGTTTCAGCATCTGTAACAATTTTGCACTTTCCATGGGTCTCTCTCAGAATTCTTGCCTTTGGAACCAAGGCCACATCTACAACTCTACTTTTGGCTTTCCCGAATCTAGATACATATTCTGACTCCAAAAAGCCCACAGAAGCTAACTGGGGCTCCGTGAATATGGCCCATGGTATTTCACTGTATTCTATTCCATCCTCAAGATTGTTAAATATATTAGACGCAGCAACTGTTCCTTCACGGGCTGCAAGCGTCTCCAGCTTATACCTCTGGTCAATAACATCTCCTGCCGCGTAAATATCGGGGTTTGATGTTTTCAAATCCTTACCCACCGATATACCTCTCTCGGAATATTTTACACCCGCTTTCTCCAGTCCAAGTCCATTGACATTAGCATCCCGTCCTGTTGAAATGAGAATTTCATCAACTTCAATGTCCTCCGCACCACTAATGTCTGATATCGTCACTATTTTTTTTTCATTTCGTTTAGAAACTCCGGTAACCACTCTTTCCGAAAGAAATTCAATGCCTTCTTCTGTCAGGTATTCTACGAGGACTTCACCAAGTTCAGGCTCAATTCCAGGTGCTATGGTTACATGTTCTTTTATTATTTTTACCCGTGAACCGAGACGGTTCAGTGCCTGGCCAAGTTCCAGACCTATAAATCCTCCTCCTATGATGGCGATCGTTTGTGGAAGACTGTTCATATCCCATACGCTGTCACTTGTCATATATCCTGTCTCTTTCAGCCCAGGAATATTTTTTATTTTTGTGGAAGAGCCTGTGGCAATAATGAAGTTATAACCGCTTATGGTCGTCTCTCCTGAACTGTTTCTTATGGATATGTTATTTCGATCAATAAACGTGGCCATTCCTTCGAAGACCCTTATGTTATTGTATGATTTCACGACATTTTCATATTTGGTTTCTCTCTCCTCAAGAACAGCTTCCCTCAACGAATCCATGAGTCTTTTAAAATCAATTTTTGGTGCGGTCGATGATATACCTGGGTATCTGGGGTTTTGCTGAGTGTGAACAACCTTAGCAGCCTCAATAAGATATTTTGATGGAACGCATCCCACATTAACGCAAGTTCCACCCAGTGGACCGAATCCTACCATGGCTATGGATGCTTGCCCTGATGTAAGTTCACTGGACTTTATGGCAGCAGAGAAAGCAGCTGCCCCTCTGCCCACAATAATAACATCAAAGCTTTCTGCCAATATTCTCACTCCAACTTCCTTATCTGGGCCTTATACTGAGAGTTCTTTCCAAATACGGGCAGCTTTGTGAGCTCTTCAGGTGATATATCTGTATCCTCAACAATGGCTGAAACAATGCCACTCTCAAGGGAAACGTTGACATCGTGGGCTCCACCATCTGTCAAACCTTTCGTCACATGTCTCACACAATCATCGCATGTCATACCAAATACTTTCATTGTTACTTTTTTTGATGCCATACACCTTTATCACATAGTTTTATATTTAGGGGAAAGTAAACTTTTTTTTACCGCTAACAATTTATATCTTCAAGTTGTATGATATCTGTGGCTGAATGAGTGAAAGATATGATAAAGAACCCAGCCGTGCAGAAAGGCTTAGACTGGAGAACAGGCGAAAGGCATGCATGATCGAGGTCGGTCATGAAGAACTGTGTGTTGATCCATCTCTGCCCTTTCTCAATATTATAGGGAAAAAATACACACTATTGATTCTTGGAGTGATCGGAAATAGATCCGGCGGTCCAAATTTCAATGAAATTCTCAGGGACATTCCATTCTCCAGTTCAACCATAATATCGAAGAGACTTAAGGAACTCTTAGATCTCAATATAATTTCCAGAGAAAATAGGGACGGTCGAGTCACATATTCTCTGACAGATTCAGGGAAAGCAATCCGAGAAGCCATAATCCCGTTCATAAAAGTTCTTGCAGAATTAAGCGATGCCAATCAATAATCTATCTGAACATGTTATGGGCTTCTAATAAATACTCTCTACGTTTCATAGCAAATCAACCACGGGAAAAAAGGAATTTGATCTAAGGTATCAAATTAAAAATGTTAAGTTTAAATGGTTTATAGATAAACTGCAACTTCAATTCCACTTCTTCATGAGACCGGATGTCCCTCTCTCGATGACCTTTGTGAAGTCTTTATGGATCCAGTCACCAGAGCCTTCTTTGCATTGAGGATATCTTCAACAAAAATATCAACCATATCTCTTGTGAAGTTTTCCCTTACAACAACACGCATTATGGTAACATCATCTGCGTGAGGCGGTAAGGAATAGGCTGGAACGATCCATCCTCTCTCCCTTATTCTGTAGGAAAGATCAAAAAGCGTAAACTTTTCTTTCTTTGAGAAGCTGAATGTCACAACGGGTATATGCTTTGCATCATTCATAACCTTAAATTCTCCGCTTGCCTCCAATCTTGAGCTAAGGTAGGATGCATTATCCATCATTCTATTGACGATCTTAGTGTATCCCTCCATGCCAAGGTGCATTATGTTGAAATATTGCGCTATGATCATGGAACTCCCTTCGGAGAAGTTCAACGTGTATGTGGGCATTTCATCCCCAAGATAGTTCACATAAAATTTGAGTTCTTCTGGAAGCAGTTTCTGATTTCTGAATATTAACCATCCGAGCCCGGGATAAACAAGACCAAACTTATGTCCTGAGGTGTTTATGGATTGTACCTGTTCAAGTCTGAAATCCCACTTAAATTCTGGTTCATAGAATGGTGTTATGAACCCTGCACTTGCAGCGTCTACATGAATGGGGATATCCAGGCCCTTCTCTTTTTTCAACTTCACGAGGAGATCGTTAATTTCCTGTACAGGATCAAATTCTCCCGTAAAGGTTGTTCCCAGAACAACACCTACCGCAATGGTGTTCTCATCAACCTGCTTCATAACTGACTCAGCATTAATGGTAAAACGACCTTCCTCTATGGGAATCACTCTGGGCTCAACGTCAAAATATCTTGCAAATTTATCCCAGGAAACATGCGTGTCGGCTCCAAAGACAATATTGGGGTTATCTGCTGGCAATCCTTTCTCCTTTCTCATCTGTCTCCAGTTCCATTTATGAGCCAGTAATCCCAGCATAATTGCCTCTGAGGAGCCAATTGTTGAGGTTCCAATAAAATCGTTTCCATCTGGTACGTTGAACAGGTTTGCCATGATGTTGACGATCCTTTCCTCAATTTTATTTACCTGAGGATACTCAAAATGATCAATGAAATTCTTGTGTAAGTTTTCCATAATCAACTGATCAGCCTCCGGTTCCATCCATGTTGTTACAAAGGTTGCCAGATTCAGATCTGGATTGCCGTCAAGATTCAGTTCGTCGTGTATAATCTGATAGACAGACCTTGAATCCATCTGCGATTGGGGAAACTTGTATTTTGGGACATCTAAATTTGTGAACCTTTTGTAGTTTTTTCCGTATTTCTTTTCGCTGTCTCTTAATTTATTTATGTCAACTCTTTTTGAGACCATTTGTTTCACATCTACAAATGTAAAAGTAAATCATTTTAGTTAACGTTTTACAAATTTATGTGGAAAAATCAGTCAAAAAAAATATTTATAAAACTAAATTATTTAAATTTACAGTTTCCGGTTCATTTACTAAAATATATTGGAGCTCATGGACCTACCAAGCTTTGTAAAAACTACAAATACAAGGATCAGGGATGTTGAGATCAGTATGGGGATGATCATGAACAAGCCTGCATAGTTGATGACAGACAGAGCCACCAAAGAAACTATTGCCACACCAGAGTTTGAGGCGACAAGGCTCATTCCCACAGTATGGTTGGACCTCTCTTCTCCAACCATGTGAGGTATTGAAGCTACAAGCGTTGGGAAGAATGGACCAAGACTGAATCCCATGAGCATAAGCCCTGCAAAGGCCACCAGATCCATGGGCACAAGACCGAAGATCACAAGTCCCAATAGGGTTCCTGCAGTGCTCAAGAAGAGGATTATTCTGTTCGAATAGTTCCTGGCAAGTGAACCTGTAACGATCCGGCCCAGCGTGAGACTTGCCCAGAAGAGAGCTGTGCTCAATCCTCCAAAAAGTACTGGAAAGCCACGAACCTGTGTGAGAAACGTGAATGCCCACTGCCCTGTAGTGACTTCAATCGCTGCGTAGAGGAAAAAGGCTGAAAGAATAAGGATCGGAACTGTTAAATTATTGTTTGTAAGGGACGTTGTGTTATCATTTAAACTCTCTTTTGCTTCAAAAACAGGAGCAAGAGGGGCAAAAAACAATGCCCCTAATATCAGCCCAACAAATAGTGGCACTATGAAAAGATATGTGTCCTGCCATTTTCCATATTCGATAACAAGGGTTGCCATTACCGGGCCAAGGGTGATTCCAATGCCGTATATGGCGTGTAAATGATTGAGAAAAGACGTGCCCCTACTCCTTGCAGAGAATGCATTAATTCCAGAATCCAGGCCTCCTGCTCCTATGCCAAATAGGAAAGCCGCCATTATGAACACATCCCATGAATCTGTCGTTATATAGATCAAAATAGAAGCCACCATTAGGGTTGAAAATAGTGCGGTATGCATTCCTATACCCCACAATTTTAAAAATCGGCTTACTGTGGAAGAAGAAATTGCTGCACCAACAGTGATAACTGTGAGAATGGCCCCAAGGTATCCTATGCTGATCCCAAAATGTTTTCCTATGGAAGGCCACAATATTCCAATGAAGCCGTCAACCATGCCAAGAGCAATAAAACCAGTAACCATGGAAGAGGTAGCATTTTTAGAAGATTTTCTTGCCGCAAAGGGTATTTGCCTATCTTGGTTCCCTTGTAAAGATATAAAGCCTCATTCCTGCCATGAGATACCATTTCAAACCATAATAAGGTGATCTTTTTACAATGAAGAGAAACACAGATTAAGTACTTACTCTGATGGAAATTTCCATGCATTCTTGATATACTCAGAGTAACAATACTGTGATCACTTTTATGATCAGAATGACTTTGAAGCCAATTCTGCTCCTCTCACAAGAGACTGAAGTTTCTTTTGAGCAATTGATTGTGGAATTGACGTGTGGTTATGAACAGTTTCAAATCCACAATCCGTGCCTCCTAGAACATTTTCAGGGCCAATCTGTTCAATGGAAGCTACATTCTCCAATCGCAAAGCAACTGTTTCTGGCGTCTCCACAAAGGGTGACTTCACATCAATAACACCTGCGGCAAATTTAAATCCCGGCCACCCATACTCTCTTGCATATTTCTTTAATGTGAGGGCATCTCCCTGATGTCTTCCATTTGCCATTTCTCCCACAAGGGTGCCGACCTTTAATTTGGTTATCTGTTCCAGCACCCGTTCGAAAAGCGGATCAATCACATGCGGTGCCTGCCAGTTGCCATAGCAATAGTGAACTCTGATCCTGTCCTTCGGCAATCCTTCCACAGCCCTGTTTATTGCTTCCACGTGAATTGGAAGTGCCTCAAAGAAGCTTAAACCTGTATTCAGGTCAAGATCAGCTGCCAGGTCAGGCGCATCTATCTGTAAATCAACGCCATCAACTGAAAGTATGGCTTCATACTCTTTCCTGAACTCTCTGGCAAGTGATAGAACAAAATCCTCATGGTCATCATACACGTCTGTTCGGAGAAAATTTAAGGGAAGCATTCCCGGAGACGAAGCGGGAATAAAGATCCTCTTTGCCCCTGTTTCATCCTTGATCTTTCTTGCATCCTGTGCTTCGGCTTTCGCAGATTCTGTTCCAGTGTACTCAAGCCTCGACTCTATTGAAGGAAGGTTGAGAGACGAATTTTTTCCAAGAGACTGGGCAAGTTGGGGATTAGCTTCCAGCATTTCTTCCACCACTCTCCTTCCGAAAGCCTGGGGTGTCCTTTTTGTCTTCGAAAAGCCTGAAAATCTGCTGGTGACATAGGATGTGAAACCTGTCTTCCTCTGTTCTCCATTGCTTACCCAATCCAGTCCCTTCTGGTTTCCATTGGGATGCAGTTGCTCAAGAACAACATTCTTTTCAGCCTCATAAGCAATGTGTAACTTATCCTGAGGGAGCTCACCTGTCCCAGATTCTGTGAGCAGTGCATTAACCCTTGGGTCACGATAATAACTTCCTGTCATTGTGGTTTCTATTGTCATAAACTCTTGAGGTTTTCATGTCTAATAATATTTCACTTTTAAAAAATTACTTGTGGTAATATAACCAATATTTCAGAGGTTATAGAGTTTAATTTTATCTCGTAAATTTTCTATTCAAGAGCATATGGCTGAATATATTTTTAACTCAAGTTGAACTTCAATGTATACTCTTTGTTCTTCAAAATTTTCATGATGAACTCCTCATTTCCTCCTCTTCCACAGGATCAAGCCTGCAATAGCAGGGATGATAATCCAAGGTGCTGTGACTGCAATCAGTTTCCAGAGAGGGAGATCATAGAAGGGAATACCTAAGGCACCTATATTCAAACGAATAAGATTTGTGCCAATATATGTTTTAAAGGCGGAAAAGGGATCCATAAGACTGAGATTGTAGATCTGAGTTTGGTTGCCTCCAATTAAGCTTAACACTCCACCATATATGTAAAACAGAAATATGAGTATAAGGAACGGAGATGCAATGGCCTTCACCATACTCTTCGTGAATGCTGTGGTCAGGAATGCAATGGACATGGATACCATGCCAAGGAGTGTGAATATGAGCAGAAGCTCCATTATTCTGTAAAATATCATGTAACCACCATTGAGAAAGTGTACAAACTCATAGGATATGAAAATAGATGTGATCACTGCAATCAACAGACCAATGAACACTGCTATGTACTTACCTGTGTAATATTCACTTCTCTTCACAGGTAAAGACATGTAAAATTCAGATTTGCCGTTATAATTGGGAATGGCAAAGGCAATTATGGTAAGAATGATCATGAAGATGCCGAAGAATATGGATGCTGATTCATATTCTCCAAAGATGCTTTTAGTCAGAGATGCCTCGTTGGGAATGGCATATAAGTGTGCAGGATAGTGAAGTGATCCATTAATACTGTTAGAATCAAATATATGCGCACCTGATTCTTGCCCAGGGCTTTCCGGAGAAAATAGACCATTTGATGTCCACGTGTTGTTTATTTTCCACTGTAAAAGACCGTAGATGTTGGTATCAGTGTTTGGTGGGTAGGACAGTGGCAACACTATATGCGTGAAGTTTCCAAGTTTCCCAAAATTAATAATATTACCATTGGATTCCAGCAGTCTGTATTCTCTACATGGGGGTTTGCCTACAGTAGTGCCAAGGTAAACCAACTCAAGATTGGCTTTATATCTAAATCCTTTCTGATATACTGGAGAATATTCCATGTAACCTTCAGTGTATGTGGACTCTTCATGGGGAATAATCTTTACACCCGACGGAGGGAAACCCCATAACCATGAATCGTTAGATCTGTATGTCACAGTTCCAATACCATTGCACATATACATTCTTAGACGAACTGAGTCGTTGCCGTGTGGATAATTCGTACAATTAATGTTCGGGGTCAATAAAATACTGCATGAAGCGTTTTTACCCATTCCGTTATCTTCGTAACAACAATATGACAAATAATATGTCCCGTTTTTATAAAACCAACTTGAGGCACCAACTGGCAGAGCCCCTATATTAGCCGGATCATCAGGTGAGTTGGAGAACACAAGCAATGCACCCATGAGCACAAAAATAACAACAAATATGGCAAAGGATTTTCTGAAAATGCTGTTTCTCAACACCTTTATTGTTC
>JAJZAR010000209.1 GCA_021799315.1 Thermoplasmata archaeon
TAGGGATAGAAACAGGGTTTTTCCCTGAAGCTTTTCTTTTCACACCTTCATTGTAAATCAGTCTGTCCATTTCGTCCATATCAGCTGGCGCAACATCTTCAAGATCTTTCAAGATTCTGTTTCTGTTCATCTGACCTCATAAATAACAACAAATAATAGGATAAAAATGTTTTCTACTCATGTCTGTACTTTTATAGCCAAAATAAAAAGATTGCTTACAAAATGATGTTCTTCCCTGCATGTTCCTTTGTAACTAAAATGGGAATAGTGCTGTGTAAGAATAGTGTGCATTTACTCAAAAAAATAAAAGTTAAGGAGACGTATAGTTCACGGTAAAAATCCATATACAATGGCAAAGGCCATCCAGGGAGTTGTATAGTGCCGTTTAAAGTGTTAATACTGCCAGAAATATCAGTGAACTAACCTCACTGCTGGAGTGTAGAAAATGCAACGAACGGAAAACATATGAGAGCTTGTATAAATATAAACGCTCAGGATGGAAATGAGGAAAATCGCCATACCTTATCATAAATCTTTATATTCTTGAATAATGGGTATTTCATGAACATAAAAAATGTAGGAGTCATAGGAGCTGGAACAATGGGTTCGTCTATTGCCTATCTTATGGCACTGAATGGAATGAATGTCACTCTTGTGGACGTCTCCGATGATATGCTGAAAAAAGGACAGACTTCCATAAGGAAGATCATGGATTCTCAAATCAGATTCTATGAAACCAGAGTTGAGAAAGAAGTTAATAGAATAGAAAAACTGGGCATTACTCTCACAGAGAATCAAAAAAAAGCCATGGAAACAAAACTGAATGTAGAATTCAATAAACTTGAATTTGAAAAGATTGCCAACAATGTGAAGACAACGATGGATTATGGAGACCTTTCAGGAGTAGACCTGATTATTGAAGCCGCCTTTGAGAATTTTGATGTGAAGTCCAGTATACTCAAAAGGCTGAGTGGCACTGTTAAGGAAAATACCATTGTTGCATCAAATTCTTCATCCATTTCGGTTACGAAAATGGCATCACATTACAAGTTTCCTGAAAAATTTATTCTAACACATTTCTTCAACCCGCCTTACACATTACCTCTTGTGGAAATTGTGAGAGGCTTGAGAACAGACAGTGAAACCTTTGATACAGTGATGAATTTCTTCAAAAGTATCCATAATCATAGAGGAAGTATGAAACCTATTCATGTCAAGGAGATACCTGGTTTTCTTGTTAACAGAATACTTGTGCCAATGATCAATGAGGCCTTCATGATTCTCGATGAGAATGTCGCATCACCAGAGGATATTGATATAGCCATGAAAACTGGTGCAGGTATGCCTATGGGACCCTTGGAGCTTGCAGATATGGTAGGCATTGATGTAACATACGATGTGATCAGGATACTGTTTGAAGAATATGGAGACCCAAAGTATAGACCTTCCGTTCTATTGAAAAAATATAAGGATTCTGGAAAGTTGGGAAGAAAAACTGGTAGTGGGGTTTTCACCTACTGAAGTGGGAATCTTCCCTTTTCTTTGGTTATAACTAGAGTTCCCGGTGATACTTGATATTTAAATTTTGAACTGCGATAAATCGTGAGAAGAGCTACATTTATAGTTGCACTTTTCGCATAGGACCTGACTGATCGAATAATGGTCCTATTGAGCTCCAACAACTCATACCGTTCTCCGTCTCTGGCGTAGACGTGAACTGGTATGCGTTGCGAAGAATTCTGGAACAATGACATGTCGAATTCTACGGTTGCATAATCCCCGATTTCCAACTTCATTTTCTACACTAACAACTTGAACTTCAATGGAATATTTAAACATAGCGTTACATGTTACTCAAAATAAATATGAAAATAGCGGTTTGTTCAACATTTTGTTATTTCACACATATATTATAAGTGTTTAATTCTTCTGTTTAATTACACACTTCCTCCGCTGATGCCGAATCTTCTTTTATTTTTACAGAAAGGAAGTGCTCCGGTGTAAAGAAATAAATATCGTTAACATATGAGTGGTGAAGGGCTCGTAGTCTAGTGGTTATGATACCGCCCTTACAAGGCGGTGGTCACCGGTTCAAATCCGGTCGGGCCCACTATCACTGCAGGTATAACTTTCGTTAATAAATATATGGGTTAAATTAAGCGAATCCTTCGAATTGCTAAACACCCTGCCCAGATCGTTTATTTCCTTCGCTCTCTCAAATTCCCAACTGCTTTTGCAATCTTCAAACAGGTTTCTTTCGTATTCGTTGTACGCATTGTTAATATATTGATGGTGGTTTGTAATAAATTATCTAAAATTAATTGGTTCTTTTGATTCGCCTTTCAAGCTTTTATAAAACTCAGCATTATAAGTGTTCATAATTTCAGCTGAAGAGCACATTTATGAAGATCTAATTAGCCCATTTTCTATTTGAGTCTTGGAAAACCATCATTTCCCTATTTGTCTGTAGTTTCTTTAAATGGTTATTTAGGCGAGTTTATGCATTCCTGTTTACTATATTACCTAAAGAAAGTTCCATTTCGTCACCCATAAAAGCACTAACATTTATGGCGAATTATCAA
>JAJZAR010000210.1 GCA_021799315.1 Thermoplasmata archaeon
TTGGAGGAGCAGAATATGCTGGAGGAACAGCCCTATCCATGGAGTCCGTACCTCAGGAAAAGAGAATGCCTGTTGGTGCATTTGTTCAGAGCGGTTATGGTGTAGGATATTTCCTTATTTTACTTGTTGCCGCACTGTTTTCAGCATATTTCGGTCAAGCTCAGGCCGATAATCTTGTATGGAGAGCCATTTTTGCAACCACAATAATCCCAGGGATCATAACACTATTCATACGGTTGACAAGCAAGGAAAGCCCTGTATTCGAGAAAATGGAAGAAAACAAGGAAGTCGAGCAGGTACCCATTGAAGGCATTGGCAAAGAACGAAAGAGTTTTGTAGCCGCCCTTTTAATCCTGGGCGGCCTTTTGCTCATTAATGTAGTCACTCTGAGTTTCTATCCAACTTTTATAGGTCTGTTATATCCTCATCTGGCTGAAACCTCGACAGATGACCTTTACAATTCCTATATCAATCTAATATCGCTCATTGGAGTCTGGATAGGTGGTTTCATTGCTTACTTTATATTTAAGCGAAGGCTCACACTTCTCATATTCTCAGTCGCATTTCTTATCTCTATTATTCCCATATACCTCATAAGCACTACCGGTGTTGTATTCTACACAGTACTGGGATTCTCTGTGCAGGCATTCATAGAAGCAGCAATTTTCTCTACCATTCCCGCCTATCTATCCGAGGTATTCAGCAAGTCCCACAGAACAACGGCCATTGGGCTTGTGTATAATGGGGCTGCTGTTCCAGCCGGATTTGGTGTTTATGCCTTACTTTATTTTGGGCAATCCCTATTTCCAGACCATGTGAATGTTTCATGGCTAGCCTTTCTATTTCTTGGAACTTTCATAATGATCACTGGAATTTTGGTATCGAGAGAAAGCAGCAATTTACAGAATGATCCCATAAAGGATTAATTCGATGCGAATGTCAGAGACCTTAGGATATCCTTGGGTATCTTTACATTCTGTCCCTCAAATTCAATCTCTTCTTCACCTATCTTTTTCACAACAGCGTCTGGAAATAATCTATTTTCTTCAAGAAAAGCCAGCGTTGGCGGAGTTTCAAATATCACTCTTTTAACATGATATTCTTCATTAAGGGATAGTTGTTCAAAGTTCAGTTCTTGATCAAGTTCCACTTCACCATCTTGTGAAGGGATTGGATTTCCATGTGGACAGCTCTGACAACCGAATTTCAAGCAGACCTTCTCTATGATCTCCTCAGTCATTCCATGTTCAATTCCCATGGCCTGATCATCCAGTAAGGACCATTTCAGTCCCAGACCTTTCCACAGTAAAATTTCGGCCACTCGATGTTTTCTTAGAAACTTATTAGCCTCTCTCTGACCGGATAATGTGAGCCTGTATTTTCCACGATCCACTTTTTCAACAAAGTTCCGTTCCACAAGAATACCTATCTCATCATATGCGCTCTGTCTTGAAGTGCCCAATATGGGTGAGATCTCTGCAAGAGAGGCATATCCATTATACTCCGTAAGTTCGTGTATTATTTTTAAATAATCTTCTGTGGTTACAGATAATGCCAATAAAAAGTAAATGTCAAACTGTTTTAAATAAGTTCACATTAGGGTGTCTCACCTTTTAACAACTGACGAACTTCATTATGGATCTCGGATTCTCACCTATCTCTCCATTCACAACAATCATGAGATTATATGCAATGGCCTTCAGTCCCATTGTTGTGTCATAATTCCTGTTCTTTGTATACCACACACACTCACACTGAAGCATTTCTTCCATGATGGAGAATGTTCTTTCTATCTCCCATCTCAATGTGTACATGGATCCATGTTCCTTTCTTAGATCTGGTTAGCACCAGTTTAACTTTGCACGATATGAATTGATTGCTCCGCAACAGGCGTTTTTGTCTATCCGTTGAGGAAATCCTCTCCTGAAGACTGGTCAAGGAAGACTTTTTTCGGTTCCGGGAGGAGAAAAACTGTGAGGATCAGACCAAGGAAGGACATTGCTACAAGGATGAGAAAAAGACCTGATTCTCCAATAGATGAAGCGAGTATAATTGTATTGAGGAAAGTGCCTACAAATGCTTCCCCTTCCCCCCTGCTGCTGAGGCCCCTGTCCCGAAGCCTCTGACCCTTGTGGGAAAAACCTCTGGAGGGTAAATAAATGTTGTAACATTGGGACCAAACTCAATGAAGAAGTAACTGAGACCATATATGATCAGAAAAGGCGTTACCATCTGTGCCGAGAGCAACTGATCGAAGATGCCAAGAATAGCAAAACTAATACCCATTGCTGCGAAACCGATCACCTGGATGGGCTTCCTGCCTATCCGGTCAACTGTAAACGTGGCAAGCCAGTAACCTGGAAAAGCCACAAATGCGAATATGAGCCCTGAATACTCTGTTGTTTGTATAAGGCTGCTCAATTTACTCACACCTGCAGGCACAAGATCTTTCAGCATCTCATGAGACATGATACTGTTCCCGTACAGCGCCCAGTCCATCAGAAACCATGTGCCAGCAGTGCCAATCAGAGTCAGGAGAAAGCGTCTCTGTTTCAGTACATGCACCCATAGATCG
>JAJZAR010000211.1 GCA_021799315.1 Thermoplasmata archaeon
TCGTTCATTCCAGCAAGCACCGGGATAGTGTGTATTTTTGAGTAAAAGTTAAATGTGGGCTATTCTGCCCTTGCAAACATTATTAAATTAACTTAGATCGAGGGTTTGATGAGAGTAGTAAGTGAATTTTCTCAGAAGGATGGTAAAAATTACATTTCCAGGAATTTCCCCGACGAACTTCAGGAGATCTATACTGTAATAGGGCAAGTTGATCTCGAGGATTTCAAGACAAAAGTCAGCAGGGAGAAGACAATGCCTGGGGAGATGCTTTACAGTCCCCCAGCTCTGAATAAGGCTTACAAGGAAATATTCAATTCCATGGGATGGCATGAATACAGAATAAAACTGCCATTCGGCAACGGTGCATTCAGGGAGATGGATTTCGTGAAGAACCGTCTGGGTGTGGAGGTACAGTTCGGGAAGTATGCTTTCATGGCATACAATGTCTCGGCGAAGATGACCATTTTTCACAATCACAATGTGATTGATGCAGGTATTGAAATTGTACCTATGAAGCACATGTCAGAACAGATGTCTTCAGGCGTTTCCTATTTCGAACAGATTAAATGGGACTTGGAAAACAGAGGCGTTGCGGATATTGATATTCCGGTTATTGTGATGGGTATTGATGGATAAGGAAAAAGAAAGTGAGCCAAGTAAGTTACGTTTTATCATGGTCTTGGCAATTTTCTATATCGCCGTCGTGTTAATACTTTATATTATGGATAGCCAGAGATATTTTCAAACTAGCACCATAGTTACTATATTTGCGGCTATTGTTGGTCCGTCAGTCCCGTCCTTCTTGGCCATATACCTATCGAGATACAGTGAACAGGCCCGGGTATCAAGAAAACAGGAACTTGTCTTGAATATTAGCATACAAAAGGAAATATTAGAAGCGAGGAAGGAGCATTATAAAGAGCTGTCAATTAGATTAGAGGAAATGAAATCCTGCCTCCTGCCCCCTAATCCAAGAAATATTCATCCGTATCCAAAAAACCCATTGTTATTAGATAAATTTGAGACAGATAAATTAAAGGAGTTTATGAAAGACACTTCAGTGAAGCAACATCTGGAGAATTATAAAGTAGGAATGGGAAATTTCTCTATTCAAAGGCTTGTTGATTCTCTGGATGATAGCGGAAAAGTAAACCAAAATGTTAATGATTTAGAAAGTAAAATATTGTCAGAATTGCAAAAATTATTAACATCAGATGATTCAATAGTAGCAAATGAAGTAGCTGTTAACACAAAAAATAAAACCTGCATAGGAACCAAGAGTCTGGTGATAGTGTTGGCTAATATTTGGACGGATCTTTTCGAGCATAAAAATAATAATAGTGAAGAATTTGTAAAACAACACTTTCCCCAAAGACCAAATCCAAGTAATCTGAAGAATGAAACAATAGGCGACTGGAATATAGAGACACCCAATCTTACATTTAGAAACACGCTGGTTCTAACATATACCGACAAACTTCTTGCAAATTATGATGTACTTGATATTTTGAAAAAATTAATTACAAGTGATTCATTAAAATCCGAATTTAAGGCCCTGTATGATAGGGTAACATCAATTCTGGAATTGATACAGAATGCTAAAGATCTAATTTCAAAACTACAAGAACAGATAACGAACGGGCAGTATTGGGAGACATTTAATTGCTGCCCTTATAACGAAGTCGATTTGAATAAATTATAAGCCATTCTAGCTTTCCTCAACTTCTGTATGACCTTCTTCTTCATTAATGCAACTACTTAGTTTCTTAATAGTATTTTCCAGAGACAAAAATCCATTGTCTCCTTCGTATAAACGGTACTTTGCATTCTTTATCGGCCCTTTTCTTGATATCCCAGATAGCATAATGTGATATTTTCCTATGTTTTTACCCCCTTTATTCCTGCTGGAAAGCTTGATCAGGTCCAGAGATGGTATAATCCAAGTCTCGTCAAGCCATTCCGAATAGAACAGAAAAAGGTAGTTATCTCCTGGATCTTTTATATCCATACCCGCAAATCTTCCAGCGTCATAAGGAACACAATTTTTTGAGCGGGCCTTGATCTGAAGATCAACATACACATATTTACCACACATAGCCTTTCTTATTATGCAATCAATGCCTTGGTCATCGACTAAGGTCTTGTAAACATCATAACCTTTCTTGAGAAGTTCAGATATGGCGACATACTCGTAGCGTTCTCCAAAAGACTTACTTGATCTATAGCTAACCACTAAATCCACCCCTCCACCCATTTCCTCATCTCTTTTCTGTCATCTTCTTCAAATGGAATATTCAGGTAATGCTCATATTGTGTTGTTGTAGTATGCCCCTGGCTCAACGCAATCTGCAAAGCCTTATCTGGATAATAGAACACAAGCCATGATTCCCAGGTCTTCCTGAAGGTTTTGTTATTGATGGGATTTCCTTCCAGTACTCTCCGTGATAGTCTTCTTAGCTTCATGTCCAGAGCCGGAAGTTCAGGTAACGGGTGCGAGACCTGAAACAGGTCCGGAAGTAGTGTTTTACCCATATCTGATAGCCTTATTGCCCGCTCCTTCTGCTTGGCAGATCG
>JAJZAR010000028.1 GCA_021799315.1 Thermoplasmata archaeon
TGCCTATATCAGATTGCACGGTAGAAACCCGGAATTCGGAAAACCTGGTACTGGCATGGAAAAATTCCTCTACAGGTATGAAAGGGAAACTCTTAATTCTTTAATCGAAACTGTTAAAGGAGAAATTCACAAATTTCAGAATATATATTTGTTTTTCAACAATCATCCACAAGGAAATGCCGCACAGAACGGTATGTATGTATCAGAAGTCATGGGTGCCTCAAGACAGAGCACTCTTTAACAAATTCAGAAAAAATAGAAAAAAAACCTTTAAAAATTCAAATAAGGAATTGAAATGGAGCCTCATGTCAGAAGTATTATCTCCTGAACCCCTGAGCAGAATCACCTTTACGTGGAAAGGGAAGGAGCTTGACGGGATCCTGATCTCCGTAGTTGGAGATAAAATGAATATCAAATTATCAAATGGATATAACATACTCGTAAAACCTGAAAATGTAAAGGTTATGGGAAAAATGGAACCCCACGCCATAAGAGATGTTGCTGACTCCGGGGTAAAGGGTGCACCCATATCGCTGATCACCACAGGAGGCACCATAGTGAGCAGGGTGGATTACACAACAGGTGCGGTATTCCCATCCATGGATATTGGTGAACTAACATCAAGGTTCAGATATCTCACGGAAAGAAGGAATATTAAAAAATATGAATTTTCCAACATACTGAGTGAAAACATGGAGCCCGATCAATGGATAAAATTATCAAAGCTTGTGGCGGAACGCTTGAAAAATTCCGAGGGTGTTGTCATAACCCATGGAACAGATACCATGACCTACACATCTGCAGCTCTTTCCTTTATGTTTGAGAAACAGACCGGCCCCATAGTTATGACAGGCTCCCAGAGAAGCTCAGACAGGCCTAGCAGCGATTCTTTCCTCAATCTTGAAGCGGCCATAGCCTTCGCATCCTCAGATCACGGTGAGGTTGGTATTGCAATGCACCGGAACAGTTCTGACCATAAGGTATCCTTCATCAGAGGAACAAGAGCCAGAAAAATGCATTCCACGCGAAGGGACGCGTTCCGTTCCATGGGCGAAGAGCCTCATGGAACCTTTGATATGGGGTTGGTTAAACTCTCCAACAAAATAAGGCCAAGGGACGAAGAAACAATTTTGAAATCCAAACTTGAAAAAAAAGTGAGCCTCATATACTTTTACCCAGGCCTTGAAACTGAGCAACTCGAAAAGCTCCTTGACGGAAAAAAGGGCGCAGTGATCATGGGAACTGGGTTAGGGCACATAGCCACAAAATACTTGCAGTCAATAAAGGAAAGGGTGAGTGAAGGAATGAAGATCATGTCGGCAACGCAATGCCTCAATGGATCTGTTAATCTGGACGTATACACGACTGGGAGGCAAATGAAAGATGCAGGTATGACCTCTTGCAAAAATATGCTTCCGGAAACAGCCTATGTGAAGATGATGTATGTGCTTGGCAACTATCCCTGGGAAGATTTTGAGAAGGTAATGCAAACAAACTTGAGAGGAGAGTTTCTGGAAAGGGAGTCCGTAGAGGTGACGCTTTGAAGAGTTTTCCTTCCAATGCCAAGATAGGTCTTGAAGTCCATATGCAGCTGAATGTGGGCAAACTTTTCTGTGCATGCCCTGAGGAAGGCACTCCAACAGGATACACATTCACGAGGAAACTTCATTCGCTCACAGGGGAGTCCGGAACAACAGACGTTTCAGCCATGTATGAGGATTCAAGGGACCGGACGTTCAGATATGTTGCGACCACAAATTCCTGCCTCGTTGAGGCAGACGATGAACCCCCTCATAGTCCAAACAGGAAAGCTGTGGAAATAGCTCTTGCAGTGTCCATGGCATTGAAAGCTTCCATACTCGAGGATATGACTGTCATGAGGAAGGTTGTCATAGATGGATCTAACACTGGCGGATTCCAGCGAACAGCCATTGTATCCATGGGAGGAGCAATCAGTTCCGAAGAATGCAGGGCTGGCATCATGGCTCTCAGCCTTGAAGAGGATTCATGTAGAAGAATAGGGGAGAATAATGGTTTCACAGAGTTTTCATTGGATCGGCTTGGAATCCCTCTTATAGAAATATCCACAGAGCCTGACATGAAGACGCCGGAGGAAGCCATAAGCATAGCCAGAGCCATAGGCAATCTTACGCTCGTGCCAGGTTATCTTAGAAAGGGAGCCGATGCCATACGCCAGGACGTAAACTTTTCCATGGGGCATGGCAGGGTTGAAATCAAGGGCGTATCAAGGCTGAATTTTATCAAAGATGTACTTGAAAAAGAGGTGGAAAGACAGTCTAAGCTGTCTGATGCAATGAATATTCTCAAGGAAAGGGGCGGGTTTCGCGAAATAAACTTTCAAGAAATCACAGAAAAAATGAAGCTTAGTAATTCAAAAATAGTGAAATCCGGAATAGATCAGGGAAAGTCTGTTTTTATAGGAAGGGCAGAGAACCTTGGTGGTCTCATGAAGAAAGACGGCTTCACACTGGGAAGAGAAGTTGCGGATTCCCTGAAACTCATGGGAATAAAAGGAATCCTGCACAATGATGAGCTGCCAGCCTATGGAATATCCCAAGAGGATGTGAATAATTTTGTTAAATTGGTGGAAATGGGAAGGAAGGATTCTTTCATAATGATCATCTGTTACAAGGATCAGATAGAAGAAGCCAACAGAAATATATCGAAAAGAATTGAGAAATTTTTATCTCTGGATTTCTCGGAAACAAGAGCCGCGATGGCTGATGGAACTACAAGATTCATGCGCCCTTTATCAGGAAGCAGCAGAATGTATCCTGAAACGGATATACCCATATTTCACATGGATAGCAACTTGCTTTCAGCTGCGGGAGATATGATCCCAAAACCCATAGAAGTTGCTTCAAAGGAGGTATCAACAGATTACGGGATTTCGATCCAGGACGCGAGGGTTATTATCCTATCGGGGAAACTTGATCTCCTAAAAATTACAGGCAACCATGGGAATGGGAAAGTCCTCGCCAGATTGTTCACTCAGACCATACCGGAAGCCGAAAGAAAATATGGCAAGGAAATGGATGAGGTGAAACTTAAAACTCTCATTAAATATTGTTCCGAAAATAACCTCGGCAGATATTCAATGGAAAGAGGAATTGAAGAGTTACTTCAGGAAAAAACTATGGACAACATTATTTCCGAAGGGTCACTTCTTCCCATTGAGAGTAAGGCGATTATGTCGTTTATTGAGGAAAACAATCTCGAAAATGAAAAAAACGTTGGAACTGTTGTGGAAAAAATTTCATCTGCGCTCAAGGGTGTTGTCAATCCCGGTGAGGTGGCAGCGCTTTTGAAAAATAAGAAAAATAAAGGTTCTAATTAAACAACACTTAAATATTTTTCAAAAATACCGTATCATGATGCTGTACGGCTATATACCTGCGCTGATAACAATAGTTCTTCTGGCGCTTGTTATGTACCTGTTGTTTACTGTTTTACCTTCACTGGGAAGTGCAAGAACAAAGAAACCCAACGCAAAGATATCTTTTAGGCCTGATGATGTTCTGATTAATCTTTCAAAGGAGGCATCTCCCGTTAAGGGTTCTCATTATACAGAACCCTATGAGTCCGGGGAAGTCGCCAGAGGTTCATATCAGTCTTTAGTAAGGGTGCAATACTACGTTATTGTTCTTCTTTTCATACTTTTTGATGTCGATATGGCCCTCCTTCTGCCATGGGCATTTGACTTTAAAGGATTGGGCTTGTATGCTTTTATCGAAACGTTAATATTTATATGTATGCCCCTTTCAGTGGTGTTTTATGCCTTCAGGAAAGGATATATGAGGTGGATCAAATGAAAACAGGAGATGCAGGTTTTATAACTACAACAATGGACAAAGCCATGGAATGGTCAAGAAGCAATTCCATTTGGCCACTCACTTTCGGACTGGCATGCTGTGCCATAGAAATGATGGCAACGCAGGCTTCAAGACTGGATATTTCGCGATTCGGCAGTGAGGTTTTCAGAAATTCTCCACGGCAATCAGATCTTATGATCGTTTCTGGAACAGTTACTAAGAAGATGGCTCCAAGACTCAGAAGGCTCTATGATGAAATGCCTTACCCTAAGTATGTTATAGCAATGGGGGTCTGTGTCATACAGGGTGGTCCTTATAACCAGGGATACTCCGTTGTGATGGGTGTAGACAGGGTTGTACCAGTGGATGTTTATGTGCCAGGCTGTCCTCCTACACCTGAGGCTTTGACAAATGGCATAATCCTTTTGCAAAAGAAGATCAGAGGGGAGGAGGACAGATAAATCATGGTATATGAAGTGAAGGAAGAGCAGAGCAAGGATGGTAGAAAGGTCATGCGTATTGACCGTGAACATCTCCTTGATCTTGTAAAAGACCTGAAAGCTGACGGCTATGATTCACTGTCACTGATCTCTTGTGTTGACTTCAGAGACAGAATTGAGGTCGTGTATCATCTTTTCAACAGTAAAAATGAAGATATACTTGTAGTCAAGACAGAAACAAGGGATTCAAAAGTCCCATCCCTCACGTCCCTATATGAGAGTGCAAACTGGGATGAAAGGGAGCAGTATGATATGATGGGGGTTGAGTTCACAGGCCATCCAAACCTGAAACGTATCCTACTTCCAGAGGGATGGGTTGGATACCCACTGAGGAAAGATTATGACCTCAGTAAAACGCAGTATGTCAATATGGATGATGAAGGGGAAGATAGGGTAAGTTTTGACCCCGGAGATGGGTGGTAATCTATGGTTGAGCAGGGAAACTTGAAAAACAGATTGATTGAACTGAATATGGGTCCGCAACATCCATCGACACACGGTGTTCTAAGACTGAAATTGACCCTGGATGGAGAGACGGTCAAGAAGGTTGAACCCATTATTGGCTATCTTCACAGGAATGCAGAAAAAATATGTGAACTTGACTTCTACTGTGATGCCCTGATATACTTTGACAGAATGGATTATGTTGCCGCTATGAACATGGAGGCCGGGTACCTCGAAGCTGCAGAAAAGCTCCTTGGCATTGAACCTCCAGAGCGAGTCGTATGGATCAGGACCATTATGGCAGAGCTGAGCAGAATAGCATCTCATCTCGTATGGGCCGGAGCATATGGACTTGATCTTGGTATGCTCACTCCTTTCTTCTATGTGTTTGAGCAGAGAGAAAAAATACTTGATCTGTTCACAGAGATTTCAGGTTCTAGGCAGGAAACAAACTATATGAGTATAGGCGGTGTATATCAGGATTTCAATGATAAGATCGTATATCTTATAAGAGAATTTCTGGATCAGTTTCCAAAGAAGCTGGAAGAGGTTTTCAATCTTTTTGTTAAAAATGACATATTTATTTCGCGAACAAAGGGCATTGGCATTCTGGAGCCAGACGTTGCTCTTCAATATGGTGTTACTGGGCCAATGCTCAGAGCTTCAGGTGTGCCCTATGATGTGCGAAAGGCACAGCCATATCTTGCTTATGATAGGGTAAATTTCGAAGTGCCCATTTCAAAGAGAAAGGATAACTACGCAAGGGTTCTTGTGAGATTCGAAGAAATGAGGCAATCCGCTAAAATAATAAAGCAGGCTCTGGATAAATTACCGGATGGCCCCTATTTCAACCCAAAGGCCAAAAAATCACTCATGGTAAGGCTGAGAGGTGAAGGAGATTTTTATGCAAGAACTGAGTCGCCAAAGGGCGAGTTTGGGGTATATCTGGTTGGAGACGGCACAGTTAAACCATACAGGGTTCACGTGCGAAGCCCGGCGTTCAAAAATCTCTCGGTGCTTCCCGCTCTGGCAAAGGACGTTCTCATAGCAGATCTCGTAGCCATATCCGGTACTCTGGATCTTGTATTCGGTGAGGTGGACAGATGAATTTACTGTTGCGCATAGCTACGATTCTGTCCTTCCTGGGTCACTATCCCTCGTATATACTGGGATACCTCATTGAGACAATTATCGTGATAATATTCGCAACCGTGGTCATAGCTGGGATGGTGTACATTTTCAGAAAATATATGGCTCGTGTGCAGATGAGAATCGGTCCAAACAGGGTTGGAAAATTTGGTATAATGCAGGTTATGGCTGATGGGTTGAAACTAATTCAGAAGGAGTCAATAATGCCCAAAGGGCGAGATGATCTTGCGTATAAGCTTGCTCCTATTCTCATATTTTTCGGGTTGATAATGGGATTCATTTTCATACCCTATGGTCCCCTTGCATGGTTTGGCGATCTTACAGTTTCACATTCTGATGTGAGTTTGATCATCATCTTTGCTCTGATAGCCATAATGCCCATAGGAGAAATTCTTTCAGGCATAAGTTCCAACAATAAGTACGCAGTCATTGGCACTCTCAGGGGAATAGCGAAGGATATATCCTTTGAGGTGCCTATGATGTTATCTATCCTCGCCATCGTTATGGCGGCATCCGCCAAGGTCTCAAATCCTCTTGATATAAACGGTGTTGTGGTTGCACAATCCATCCCCTTCGCCATACTGGAACCTCTGGGATTTTTTGTGTTCATCATATCTATGGCAGCCAGAGCATCCTATTCCCCCTTTGATATGGGAGAAAGTGATAGCGAACTTGTAACAGGAAACACCACTGAATACAGTGGACTAAGGTTTGGATTTTTCTATCTTGGACTCTTTGGAACCATATTTCTTGGGTCAATGATGATCAGCACCATATACCTGGGCGGTTATCTTGGACCCTTTACAAATTATATGGGTTTTATCTGGCTTCTTATTAAAACACTCATTCTTGTGATCATTTCGTTGACCATATGGTTATCAATGCCAAGAGTGAGAATAGACAAATTCATAAACTTTGGATGGAAGTATCTCCTACCTATCGCATTTGTAAATCTTGTGATTGTAGGATTTCTGGTATTAGGAGGGATAGCATGATTGAAATTAAAGAAGTGGAAGAACCCAGAAGGGTGCCTATTTTGGGGTCAGTGGAAGGAATGTTTACAGTTTTCAAACATCTGTTTGGAAAACCAGTTACTGTGCAGTATCCAGAAAAACCTTCTGTACTCCCGGACAGGTTCAGATTTAGAATATATCTCAGTACGGATGACTGTGTTGGATGCACACTCTGTGAACAGGTATGTCCAAACCTTACCATAACCATGGTTCCTCTCGAAAAGGAGAATCAGAGAAACAAAAGGAAAATATATCCTTCGGTAAACTTTGGAACATGCACGGTTTGTAGAAATTGCGAAGAGATTTGTCCTACAGATGCAATATACCTGAAAGAGGTTTTTGAGACGGCGAGAACAAGGAATAATTTCTTTTATTCTCCAGAGGACCTTGAAAAACATGAAGCAGAGGTAAAGAGATGATTTTTGATATTATAGCAATAATTTTTGGGATCATTCTTATCATTCTGTCTGTGGTATCCATAGAACAGAAAAACATCGTGAGAAGCCTCATATTCCTCATGGCCTTTCTCTTTGTCCTTTCTGCAGATTTCATATTTATGGGGGCAACCCTTGTGGGAGCCATAGAATTGCTTGTGTATGTTGGAGCCATAAGCGCTTTGTTATTATTCACAATGATGATTACAGGGGGTAAGGAAATTGAATAAAATCCCGGCTCTGCTTTCAGCCCTTCTGTTTTTCATCGTCATGGCGTTTGCTGTTGTGGGCATTTCTGGTTCTTATACTCCCACGCAGCAGGATATAACATCAATATCCAAGGATCTCTTCAGTATCTACCTCATACCCTTCGAGCTTCTCTCGGTAGTGCTTGTCGCGGGCATAGTTGGGGTTTTTCACACAGCGGAGGATGATGAGTAAATGGAACAATTTTTAATACAATTGATAGCTCTGGCACTGTTTACGGTTGGCTTATACGGCATAATGGTTTCCAAGGTAGGTATAAAAATGCTTGTTTCAGTGGAGGTGCTTCTCAACGGAGCAATTCTAAGCCTCGTATCAGTGGCCATAGGGACTGGAACTGTCTCTCCACTTGTCATGGCACTATTCACCATAGCCATAGCCGCGGTTGAGTCCGCTGTGGGCATCAGTATTCTGGTCTCTATATATAGAAGATTCGGCAAGATCGATATATCCCTGCTGAAGGAGATCAGGTGGTAATGGTGTTCAGTTATTACTGGTTTATATTTCTGACCCCTCTGATTGCAGCGCCAATAGCTGAAATTGTGGGTAAAAGAATCAAAAACGCAGCCGGATGGATTGCGTCTCTGGCCATAGCCATATCCCTTGCCCTTTCCATAGTTCTGTGGCTCTCTCTCAGAGGCACATCAACGCCAATCCACAATTCATATAGGTGGTTTGGCTATATTGATGCAGGGATTTACGTTGATCATTTGACAATCATCATGCTGTTGATGGTTTCCTTTGTATCCCTTATGATTCATCTGTTTGCAAATTATTATATGAAGGACGACCCCAGAAAGAATCTTTATTTCGCAGAAACAGCCCTATTTACAAGTGGAATGCTTGGCCTGGTTATGTCATCAAATCTTCTGGAATTCTTTTTGTTCTGGGAGCTTGTGGGTCTGTGTTCCTATCTTCTCATAGGATTCTGGTTTTTCAAACCTAATGCATCATCTGCTGCAAAAAAGGCATTTATTGTCACAAGAGTGGGCGACCTTCTATTCATTATAGGTTTGGCAGTACTCTATTCCACATTGACTGCAAAGGGCGTTACAAACCCTTTGAGCATTCCATTCATAGTAAACCATATATCCACCATAGTTTCTGATATAGGGGCACAAAACCTCACAATTATCGGACTCCTGTTCCTGGGAGGGGCTGCCGGCAAATCTGCTCAGTTCCCCCTGCATGTCTGGATACCAGATTCCATGGAAGGTCCAACTACCGTGTCAGCACTCATACACGCAGCCACAATGGTAACTGCCGGTGTTTATCTTATTGCAAGAATATTGCCAATCTACGCAAACGCTACCTATGTAGCTCCGGATGCAGTTCTGTATATTGGCGCTTTCACAGCGGTGTTTGCTGGAACAATAGGTATTGCTGTAAACGACATCAAAAGAATTCTGGCATATTCCACAATCAGCCAGATTGGCTATATGATGGCCGCTCTTGGAATGGTATCGACATTCGGAGACAGTGTGATTGGATATTCAATGTATCACGTTGTAGTTCATGCAGTGTTCAAAGCTCTGCTCTTCATGGTAGCTGCCGTAATTCTGCTCACATTGATGGAACTCAGAGATGTGAGAAAAATGGGTGGGCTCTGGAGGAGAATGCCATGGACAATCACACTCTTTTTCATAGGTTCCATCACTCTGGCTGCCATACCTCCCACTGCAGCCTATTTCTCAAAGGACACAATCATTGATGTTGCATACAATTTCTATGCACTTCACGGATTTGCATTCTGGGCTCTATGGCCATGGGTATTCCTTGTACTCGGTGCATTGACAACCGCGCTGTATACTTTCAGAATGTTTTTCCTAGTCGCATTGGGAAAACCCAGGAGTAAATTGGCAGCTGAAGCCAAGGATCCTCCGAAAGTTGTGCTTATTCCACTCATGATCCTTGCATTCCTATCCCTCACACTGGGTATAATCCAGTACAGGTTCTACGATTTCATAACTCCTCATACCATTGTTGTGTCTCTGCCCTTGCTTGAAAAATATACGCCTTTGACCATGGTGGTAGTTGGACTCATAATCACTTTGGCACTATATGCCACAACTAAATGGCAGAGAATGAACTTGTCCAGAAACCCTCTCTATAAACTGGTAAGAGCTAAGTTTTTCCTGGACGCCCTTTATACAAGGGTCATAGCTGAGAGGGTCATTCTTGGACTCTCATCCGGTGTATCACGAATTGAGTCAGGATTTTCTCGTTCGGTGGAAGGCACAGGTAAGGGAGCAATGGGCTTCGGGAGCATTTTGAGGAAGATAGAAAACGGCGTTGTGGAATACTACTTTGTTTTCCTTATAGCAGGTGTAGCCATATTGATGCTCCTGCTCGAAATCTACGGAGGTATCTGAATGTTTATTCTTTACATATTTATCCTACTCATAATATTTGCAATAATCTCCCTCTTTGTAAAAAAACAAAGATGGGCTGTAGCCACTGCTGAGAGTGCCATAATCCTGATCCTCACTGTGATATACGCGTTATCCCGTTTCTATAATTACACGGGAGGGCTCATTTCTACAGGTTCGTACCCCATAGACAAATCCATAGGAATATCTTTCAGTTACGGTATAGATGGATTATCAGTAGCTTTGCTATTCCTGACGACAGTCATCATGTTTGTAGCCATATACATGTCAAAGGTGGAAAGCTTTGACAGAAGATTCTTTGGTCTTATGCTATTTACAGAAGTGGGCCTTTATGGATTACTCATATCAAGAAACTTCCTGTTCTTCTATGTATTCTGGGAAGTTATCATCATTCCGGTATTTGTGATGATTGCCCTCTTTGGAGGAGAAGGAAGAGAAAGAGCTTCATTGAAATTTTTCGTATATACTCAGATTGGTTCCGTACTTTTGCTTCTATCAATAATGACTCTGTTTGCTTACTACGGTTCAGCATATAATGTTTTCACACTGAACATGTCGACACTCCTCAATCCTGCATTCATAACAAAGGAAATCACAGACAAGGTGCCTTTCTGGACGGATTTCCTTCTCTTCGGATTTTTCTTTGCATTCCTTGTGAAAATGCCTTCATTTCCCTTACATTCCTGGCTCCCAGACGCCTATACAGTCTCTCCCTATCCTCTTACCATAGTGCTTTCAGGAGCAATTTCGCTCATGGGCGGATATGGGTTCTTCGGAGTGCTCATGCCCATAGCCGGTGTAATAAGCCCCTCAGTTGCATGGTTTATCATAGGACTTGGTATATTCAGCCTTGTTTACTTTGCTCTCACGGCAATGTTCCAGACAAACACCAAGAAAATGATGTCGTATGCCAGTGCTGCATCAATGGGGTTCATCCTCATAGCTTTTGGCGATGGTTTGATTGCAACATCAATCAATTCATTCACTTCATACGCAGGAGGTATTTACCAAATTCTTGCACATGGCCTCATAATGGGTCTCGTTTTTGCTTCACTCTATCTAATAAAGAACAGGACAGGAACAGATTCAAATCTCTCAGTGAGTGGGTTATGGCGAGACCTGCCTTATATATCAGGATTTTTCCTTGCAGGCGTAATGGCGTCACTGGGACTACCTGGCCTTGCTGGCTTTATTTCTGAAGCTTCCATAGTACTGTCTTCATATTATGTATTGGGTTTCATCATATTTTTCATAATATTCGGGATGATAATCACCGCATCCTATCATGTATGGGCAGTCCAGAAAACGCTCAACGGGCCATTCACAGAAAAACTTGGAAAATTGCGTGATGCTAATGCTTCAGAGATACTCATACTTTCATTCCTTTTCATACTCATTCTCCTATTAGGTGTATATCCCAATCTCTTCTTTGCTCCGATTCTTAGCTTTGTGAAGGGGGTAGTTTAATTATGACATTCGTTTTGTATTCTCCGCTCTTAAAGACTCTTTATCCTGAGATATTCCTCGGCCTGGTTGCCTTTGGAATGCTGATGATGGGGAGAAGAGTCCATAATAGGTCAGTTTATTCAGTTTTATCCATAGTTTCCATGTTCATTGCCATGATGTTGCTTCTTGCCTTTGATTATGGCAGCACATCATTCTTTGGAGGTGCTTTCGTAGTCAATAAATTTGGGCTTTACTTTGCAATTATACTACTCATATCATCTGCATACATTGCATTTTCTGCAGGGACCAGAATAGAGCATGATCCAGAGATATTCTTTGCCATACTGTTGTTTGTAGATATTGCAATGATTATAGCTTCATTCAGCCTTAATCTCATATTCATATTCATAGCGTTTGAAGGCATCAGTATAGGCACATACATACTATCCGCCCATGGAAAAACCAGAAGAAACCTTGAGGCATCTGCCAAATATTTCTTCACAGGTGTGATTGCTACCGGCTTTATAGTGATGGGATCATCATTCTATTACCTGTCAACAGGAACATTCGATCTCATAAGCGGGGGCACTGCAACCATAGCATCAAAGCCTGCTCTGCTTCTCGCACTCATTTTCCTCTTTGTGGGATTTGGCTTCAAACTTGCACTGGTTCCTCTTCAACAGTGGGCAGTGGATGCATATGACGGAACCGATAACGCCGTCTCAGCTTTCCTGTCTTCGGGCACAAAGGTTCTTGCATTTCTGGTGTTGCTAAGAGTATTCCTTGTAGGATTTGCAGGACTTTCCAATGATGTGTTTTACCTGTTCACTATTGTTTCAATAATCACCATGACCTATGGTAATTTCGCCGCTCTTTCAGAGACGAACTTCAAGAGAATGCTTGCATATTCAAGCATTGCACAGGCAGGTTACCTCATACTTGTCCTGACTGTTGTTTCAGGTTCTTCTTCGCAGCTTGCATTCACACTGGCAATATTTGCAGCCATGTACTACTCACTTGTGTATATATTCATGAAGGGAGGATCTTTCCTGGCATCAAACGCCGTAAATAAGGATAAAATTGAAATCGATGACTTCTCAGGCATAGGGTTGAAGTCCCCATTGTTTGCCATAAGTCTTGCCATAATGCTATTCGCACTGGCCGGAATTCCTCCAACCGCAGGTTTCTTTGCAAAGTACTACCTGTTCCTTGCACTGATCAGTGGGCATCTCTGGTACCTAGCAGTTATAGGTATTTTGAACAGCGCCATTTCTGTCTTCTATTACCTGAAGGTTGTGGTTGTTATGTTCAGACCTTCTGAGCATGAACATTTCAACCTGTCCAAAAAGGTAGTAATTCCTGTGCTTATAGGAGCCATATTATCAATTGCTTTGTCCTTCCTCATATTTGGTTACCCAAATATAAGCGGAATAGTCTCAGGACTGGGTATAGGTGTTTAAAATGAATCCTTTGTTTGATTTGGAAATAATAGAATCCGCTGTATTATCAGGAGAAGTGGATGATGCAATGAATCTCATACAAAAGCGAAAGAGGAATCTACCAGGTATTGTCAATGCATACAAGAACGAAAAATTAAGATCTCATCTCAAGGTTTTACTTGGTATAGAAGGTTATCTTGAAGACCATGAATCCTTTGATTCCCTATTATCCATAATAACTTCAAACTTTGTGTATGATGTTGATGACAGGGAGGGGTTCATAAATAACTTCATGTATCAGCTTTACTACTCAAAGGACAGATACAATATCAGATTTCCTCATTTTGATGGAAAGAGGTGTAATGATTTATGATGCCAGTAGATGAATTCGAAAAATTTCTGAAGGGTATAGACGATCCTGAAGAACTTGGAGAGCACATACACATTCTGAAGAAGAAAGGATACCAGTTCATGTTTTATGGAGATCGTCTTATTGTAGGTCAGGAATTTCCAATTCTGAGAGAGAAAAAGGAATCGCCCTATGCTAGCATTATGTCAGAGGTCTCCAAAGTTTTCGGCATTCATGACAGAAAGAGTTACGAAGAGGCTGATGACCTATACAACCTGACGATGTATTGAATAAGAAACTTCAATTGCAGGAATCGGACCAAACCATAGACCTCATCTTGAATAATGATCCAGAGAATACAATGGATATGGAAGTTATCCAGCAGTTACTTTTAAAATTATCCGATATTACTTCCGATGACCAGAATAAGCCCATAATAATTCATTCCGAAGGGCATAATTTTTCAAAGGGGTATGATTGCTCATGTCTTCTTGTAAAGGACAATGAATTTCTTGCCAATGTTGTTTCCATGGGCACTGCCATTGCACAGTTGATCCACAATTACGATCGCCCAGTAGTTGCCTTTGCGCACGGTTATGCCATGGGCGCTGGACTTGAACTTTTGATCTCGTGTGACTATGTAATTGCAGATGATTCATTCAAATCAGGGTTTCCAGAAACAATGTTCAATTTTCCAAATATCATGATTCCTCCGGAAGCAATGGGCAAACTCATTCCCAGAGCCAGCCTTAATTCCCTGGCAACAGGATCTTCATTTAACATCGAGGAGAGCTTGAACCTTGGCATCGTCAACAAAAGGGGCACGCTGAAGGACGCACGAGAAATCGCCATTCTTATGAACAATAACTTTTTCTCCCGTTCCAAACAATATTATATGCTTGACCAGAAAGAAATCAAGAATTATGTCCAATACATAGGGAGTATCGACACACACACCCTGAAATTAAGAGAGCTTGAGAATTACAGAAAAACTCACTTTTCCTGATTCTGGTTTTCATTCTCGGCATCCTGTTTCATCTTTTTCTTTTTCTCAATACGTCTTGAAGCAGCTACGCCAACAAAATAAAGGACAATAATGGGAATGGCAAGAAGCATCATGGTAATGCCGGTTACACCTGGTGAGAATATGAGGCCAAACACAAGGGCTATCACAATGGCATATCTCCAGTGAGCAAACCAATAATTTGAAGGCACAAGATTTAGATAAGTCAACCCAACCATTACAACTGGTGTTTCAAAGGAGAGTCCAAAGGACAATACGTATATGAAGAAGAAAGACACAAAGCTTGAAATGCTCATTGTTGGCTGCGCGCCTACCCCCAGATCGAATTCAAAAAGTATCCTGAACATAAGAGGAGCTACAAAATAAATTCCAATTGATGCTCCAAGAAGAAACAGTAAAAGAGCAGGAATTAGCGTTGTTTTTATAAGTCTACGTTCATTTGTTTTCAATGCTGGACCTATAAACCTACTCACCTGATAGGTGATGTTTGGGGATGTAACGATGATAGATAGGAATAGGCAC
>JAJZAR010000029.1 GCA_021799315.1 Thermoplasmata archaeon
GCCACTTCCTATAGAGTTGCATGATCCGATACTGTCAAGGGAGAGTGGTCTAAGCTATGAAAAGAATGGATGGTTGAATCATAAAACCGTTGTAGAATTCACAAAATACGCAGCCTATGTAGCATGGAAATTTGATGAAGTTGCAGATCAGTTCTCCATAATGAATGAACCCAATGTGGTTTTCGGAAACGGATATTTCAATGTAAAATCTGGATTTCCACCTGCATATCCTTCCACCGAAGCTGGAAATCTTTCAAAGAAGCATATTATAGAGGCGATCGGAAGATCATATGATGAAATGAAGAAGTTTACTAAGAAGCCCGTAGGACTAATATATGCAAATGCCGATTTTGTTCCTAAGAGTAAAGAAGATGAGGATGCTGTGGAAATGGCTTTATTCAATGAGAGATATTCTTTCTTCGATTCTTTGAGGAGTGGTGATATGTCATGGGTAAAGGTTGTCAATGATTCAACAGTTTTCGGAGAACCCTCCAGTGAAGTAAGGGATGATCTAAAGAATAAGCTTGATTGGATAGGGGTTAACTATTATACAAGGAATGTTGTCAAAAAAACTGAAACTGGATATACCGTTCTGAAAGGATATGGTCATAATGCTGTTGCAGGAATGCTTAGCAAAGATAACAGAGAAGTAAGCGATTTTGGATGGGAAGTATATCCTGAGGGAATATATAATGTACTCAAGCAGTACCATGAAAGATATCACATGCCAATGATAGTCACGGAAAACGGAGTTGCTGACTCTTATGATAAGATCAGACCGAGGTATTTGGTTTCTCATTTAAGCCAGGTAGAGAGGGCGGCAGGTGAAGGCATAGATGTTAGAGGATATCTGCACTGGTCTCTGCTTGACAATTATGAATGGTCATCTGGTTTCGGATTGAAATTTGGAATTCTTGGTGTTAATCTTAAGACAAAGAAAATTGAAATGAGACCAAGTGCCCTAATCTTCAAACGAATAACTGAGAATAATGGTATACCAGAAGATTTGAAATGGATGTCTTGAGTAATAAATGATTTTGAAGGAAATCATAACAATAGGGTGAAAGATTGAATTACAGAAAACTTGGAAAAACAGGGATCATGGTTTCGGAAATTGGATTTGGTGCATGGGCGATTGGAGGTACCTGGGGGGAGGTGAGTGATGATGAATCTAGAAAAGCCTTAAAGGAAGCGGTAGAAAATGGAATCAATTTTTTTGATACCGCAGATGTTTATGGGGATGGTAGATCTGAAAGACTGGTGGGAGAGTTAAAAAAGATTATGGAGACCATGTCCATATAGCAACAAAAGCTGGTCGTAGATTGAATCCTCATACTGCAGCAGGTTACAATTACGAAAACCTACTTGACTTTACAAAGAGAAGCTTGAAAAATCTAAACGTAAAAGAAATAGAATTGTTGCAACTTCATTGTCCACCATGGGAGGCATATTATAATCCCGGCATATTTGAATCCCTTGAAAAATTAAAGGATGAGGGTTTTATCCTTAACTATGGTGTAAGTGTTGAAAAAGTTGAAGAAGCCATAAAAGCTTCTGAATATGCAGGAGTATCTACTGTTCAGATTATATTTAATATGTTCAGACAGAGACCTTCGGATTATTTTTTTTAACTTGCAAAAAAGAGGAATATTGGTATAATTGCAAGAGTACCACTCGCATCAGGTCTACTTACAGGTAAATTCAATGGGAGTGAAGTATTTGAGCCTGGAGACCACAGAAGATTTAATAGAAATGGGGAAGCTTTTGACAGAGGAGAAACGTTTTCAGGGGTTGATTTTGGCAAAGGTGTCCAGACTGTTAAAGAATTGAACAAATACATGCCATCTGGGTTTACAATGACACAATTTGCCCTAAAGTGGATTCTGATGCATAAACAGATATCAACTGTAATAACTGGTGCAAAGACAGCCAGCCAGATTAGAGAAAATGCTAATTCCTCCCAGAAACCTGATCTAGATGAGGAAACTATGATGAAAGTCAAAGAGCTTTATGAAGAAAAAATTAAGGCAATGGTTCATCAGTACTGGTAAATTATAAAATTTTTACAGATTTCTCTAAAAATTAAAGGTTGAAATGTTAATTTATAATAATTTTATAAAATATGTTTCAATTAGAATTTGGAGGTATTAATTTAAAAGCAATTTAAAACCAATAGTTGTTTTAACTGGAGGTAAAGTTTTAGTTGAAAGTGTTAATTATTTTTATTATAACTGAAACTCCCCTGGTTTGAAACACTTTACGTAATGATTTTCTTCAGCTTCTATGGTAGGTGGTTCGTTGACGATGCAATTATTGTCGGCCAAGGGGCAAATTGATGCATAGGAACATCCTTTATTCTGGCTAACAATACTCTGTTTCTTTTGCCCATAGTTATTCAGAACGTCCAATATTTTGGAGTTTCCTAGGAGTTTAGATGGTTTTATTGATGCCAAAAATGTTGTATACGGATGTAGAGGGTTTTTTAATATATCTTTCGTCCACCCAACCTCTATTATTTTACCCTTGTATAGCACTGCAACTTTTTTGGCAATTTTTGGAACGACCATTATATCATGGGTAATAAGAAGAAGAGTTGCCCCAAACATCTCTCCTTCGTTTTTAAGAGTCTCTATAATCTCATCTCTGTGGATGAAATCAATCATGGTTGTAGGTTCATCCACAACTACATATTTTGGCTTCACGATGAAGGCTCTCGCAATCAGTATTCTTTGCTTTTCTCCTCCACTTAAGTCACTTCCTTTCTTATCCAGATAATCTTCGCTTAGTCCACTTGAACTAAGAGCTTCGATTAGTAACTCTTTCTTTTCATTGGGATCTTTAATTCCCAAGAGAAAGCGTAATGGTCTATCTAATATCTCCCTGACTGTTTCTAGAGAATCAATAGCTCCATATGGGTCCTGATGGATATACTGTGTTATTTTCCAAAGTTCATTCTTCTTATAGCCTCCTATCTCCTTACCAGACAACAGTATCTTTCCCTTGCTTGGTTTTTCCAGACCACATGATATTCTTCCCAGTGTCGACTTTCCGGACCCCGTTTCACCCACAATAGCTATATTCTCTGACGAATTGACAGTTAATGAAACGTTCTCCAGAGCTGTAACTATATAACCTTTCCTGCCAAAATACTTGCTTACGCCCTGGACCTCAAGAATGTGATTTGAAAATGAAAAATTCACTCTATCACCTCGTTTAATGTTGATACTAATTTTTTCGTGTATTCATTTTGTGGGTTGTTGATAATGTTTTTTATTGGACCTTTTTCCACTATCAACCCATTTTTCATTACTAACATCTCATCAGCCAGAAAAATCACAGATGGCAAATCGTGTGTTATGTATATCATTGAAGAACCTGATCTTTTTAAATTTTTTTTGAGGATTGACAGTACATAAAACTCAGTGATAATATCCAGTGCAGTGGTTGGTTCGTCTGCAATTACGACTTCTGGTCCTGTTATCATTGCCAGTGCAATAAGAATTCTTTGTCTCATTCCCCCACTTAGCTCATGTGGAAAGTTGTCCTTGACATATAGAGGTAAACTAACATAACGTAAAACCTCATCTATTTTCATTTCCGCTTCTCCTTTCTCGCTGATATCTAACTTATCTTTTAAAACAGACATAAAATTTGATTTAACAGACTCCACAGGATTCAGAGAATTCATTGATGCCTGAAAAATCATCGTTATTTTGTTCCATCTTATTTTATTTAGTTTATACTCACTCATACCAATAATATTTTTTCCATTAAATATCACTTCACCGGTGGCATAGGAAGGAGGGTCGATGATTCCCATAATTGCCTTGGCTATTGTGCTTTTTCCTGCTCCACTTTCTCCGACAATACCCAATATTTCTCCTTTTCTTAGTTTAAAAGAAATCGAATCGACTGCTTTTTTTTCTACACCGTAGGATGAATATATTACTGAGAGGTTTCTAACATCTAAAACCACTTCATTACTAACACTATCCATCAGGTTACACCTCTGTAAGCGTTTTCCAAACTATACCCCATTAATGAAAGCCCCATAGCGAGTATTCCAATGCTTAAACCTGATGGTACTATCCACCACCACGCTCCAACATATAACGCGTTTGAGGTCTGAGCATAAAAAAGAGTTGTTCCCCACGCGTAACTCGTAATTGGTCCTACCCCCAGATAATCCATATATGCAAGGAAAAGAATTCCTCCAGTTGCTGAAAATATGCTAATGGATATAATCAGAGGCAATGTGTGAGAGAATATATCCTTAATAATATACCTGTTTGGAGTTCCACTCATTATGGCTACTTCAATAAATGGAGATTGCTTGATTGAAAGAGCTGTTGATCTTACAGTCCTTGCCATCCATGGCCATGATAAAACTCCTATTATTACGGAAGCAGTAAAATTTGTTGGTCTAACAAATGTTGAAATGACTATAAGCAGTGGCAGTATAGGTAATATCAGGAAAATATCGGCAAATCTCATTAAAGGCTCATCTGCTCTTGCAAAATATCCTGCAGATAAACCTATTATAACTCCAAATAATGCTGCAATTGCTGCTGATAGAAATGCAACAAAAAGTGTAGGTTGAGACCCATACATCCACTGGCTAAAAAGATCCTGCCCAGAAGCAGATGTTCCGAACGGGTGGGCTAGTGATGGTGGAGACCATAGTGGCCCTGTTGATGCAATAGGATTGTATGGAAGATAAAAGAAAGAAATAAGGGCCAATATGGCGAAAAAAGCCAGTATTATAAAACCAACCTTGAAATACATATCATGGAAAAGAAGTGATAGCATTCCATTTTCTTTCTTTAATGACTTCAGGGTCGCCTTAATTTTTCCATTAATTTTATTTTCAATCATGAAATTTTTCACCTTCATTAAATGTATGATACTCTAGGGTCTAGAAGTGGATATAAGAGATCTGCTGCTAAATTGGAAAGTATCATCACCACTGAAGTTACAAAAAGACCTGCCTCTATTACAGGATAATCATATTCCAGAGCAGCTGTGATTATTACTGTGCCCATGCCCGGTAGTGAAAATAGAGATTCGATTATAAATATACCCCCAATTAAGTAACCAAACTGCATAAAAAACTGAGTTATTGATGGCAAAAGGGCATTCCTAATTAGTTTCATCCTGAACGTAGACTCCTTCAGACCCTCAGCTTTTAAGGCTGTAACGAAATCGCTCTTCAGAAAATCTATAGTGGCACTTCTTATGATTAGAGTATGATTAGGAATTGTTGATATAACCACTACTATTATGGGCAGAGTCATTCCATATAGTATAGTGGGAATTGATGACCCGTATGAAAATGGCACTATAGCTGGGAAAATATGTAAATATAGGCTGAAGACAAGAATCATGATCAAAGCAAGCCAGAAAATTGGAATACTATATACAAAGTAAAGTAATGGTACAGAGGCTTTATCTGTTTTCTTATTTTTCCTGATAGCCAGTTCTACACCAATGAATATTGATACGCCCCATGCTATTAACTGAGAAATTACTATTAATAAAAGAGTAAATGGTAATGCTCTAAGTACAATATTAATGGCTGGATCATTTAAATACTCAAATGATGTCCCAAAGTTAGGAGGGAAAGTGAACAAAACATTTCTTATGTATATCAAAAATTGATCATAAATTGGAAGATTTAACCCGTATTCCGCTTCAATTTCCTGCAAGGCCTGCTGATAAGAAATATGCGGGTTTTCCGCAATTAACCTTGAAACAAAATCATAGGCAATGTTTCCAGGCATTAAGTGCTCTATAGCAAATATCAAAATTACTGCGGAAAAGTAAACTATCAGTGTGCCAATTAATCTCTTAACAATATATTTTCTACTATATCTCTGCTTCAAACCTGCCAATTTGTCTCCCTTCTTTTATATTATTTGCTTGTTAAATATTTATTTTAAAAATTTTAAAGAGGGTTAATCCTCTCTTTCTCTGTTTTTCTTTTTCTTTATGTTATAACCTACACCTACAGCTACTGCCGCTATTATAACCACAAAAGCTACGATTATATATAAATCAGTGTCGGAGAACGTGCTTTTAGTTACTATAGGATGCACAACCATGAGAGTCCCATCCCAGAACTGTGGCATAGTCAGTGACTGGGTATCGAAAATTCCTGTGTGGTTAGTTACATTTCCCCAGTATACAGAATTACTAGCTTCCTCAAAATTGCTTGTATAGTAGAGAGGAATCATTGGTACCTGATTTGCGAAGTTCAATGCCAACTCTCTGTTCCAGTAATTGCTGCGTGGCGTATCAAAGGGATATGCAGAGGCATTTATGTAATCCTCTATCACATCTGCAAGAGTTCCATTTTTGACTATATGGGTACCATATAAGGCTGATGCACTTGTACCAAGAGACTTATCGAATGCCGGTGTTAAATATCCGTAGAAGAAGGTGTATATATTGGTAATAAAGGAATTAAGAGGAATTCCAAAACCATATCCATCCCATACTGCTGCCCCATAAGTTGGTTGATCAGCTGAGGCTAATGTGCTCGTAAAGTCAGTAGTTGTTAGTGGAGTTAACTGCACTTTAAAACCAGCTGCTTCCCACATTGTTGAAAGTTCAACGGAGATATCAGTTGCTCCGGTTTCATAGTTCGGGTAAATGACCTTAATTGTAATTGTGCTTCCGGTGGAGTTTTCCCAGTACCCATTCACAAGCTTGAATCCTGAGCTTTCCATGAGGGAATCAACTTTAGCTTGACTCTGAGTATAATTTGGGATTTGACTTGATGAAATATCAAGCATCTTGTCATACTGGCTTGTTAAAGTTGCATAGTTTAATAGAGTGTAATTGTCACTGCCATAACCGAGATGGGCCAGGGTTTCCCTGTTAACCGCATATGCGAGTGCCTGACGAACACTGGTCATATTCATTGGATATTGCATATAGTTTAGATTTATTACCTCCTCCCCTGATGGAACAAGTGTGTGAAGCGAGTATCCAGGTACCTTGAATGCCTTTGCACTGGTATAGGAACCGCCGTCCCACGCAATTTGAATTTCTCCTGAAGAGAGGGCAGATATTTCTGCCGTAGTTGAGTCAAATAGAATTATTTTCAGGTATTTGTAGTATGGCTGACCCTGATAATAATACGGATTCCTTGTTAAAATAAGAGGATTTTCTCCAGTTGTGTAGTTAGTTATTACATACGGGGAATCTAAGACTATGTTTTTCTCATTGGTAAAGCTTGATAGCTGTGAGGCAGGAATATTTTCAAAGGAAGGGGCATAAACCATATCTGCTTCTCCCCCGGCTAGAAAATTCAAAAGCGATGGATAAGAAGTCTTGAACTCAAGCTGTACGGTTGTACTGTTAATTATAGTTGCATTGTGAACCATTGTTGCTCCGAAATAGTCCGCTGTATCTGTTGCACTATCGTTATACAGATTAAGTGAAAAGGCCAAGTCAGTAGAAGTCATTGGTTGCCCATTGTCCCATTTCAGATTTGACCTTAGTGTTAGATTCCACACCGTGTATGAGGGGTTAGTACTCCAGGTTTTCAGCAAACCAGCATGAATACCAGCGTCAGGCGGATATCCTATTGTTACCAGTGGAGTGTAAAACAAATAATTCAAGCCGGATGCTGAATATGTGGTCGTAAATGGATTTAAAGTTGACCAGGAATAATCACTTAAGAGCAGCCCCATAGTAAGTGTTGAGGAGTTACTTGTCACACTGGTGCTACTTGTAGAACTTGTAGCTGACAAATCTCCTCTTCCTAAAGCAGGTCCAGACTGAATAGCACCATAAAAGGCAGATGCTATCATTAAAGATGCTACGAGTATGATCAATACTTTTTTGAGTTTCATTGTGCTTGATACTCAAAGAATCTATATATATATTGATAAAACTCATCTTTGGTAGTATACTGTCTGAACTTTAAATTTAAATTCGAACACAAACAGGAATGGACAAAATTTTTAGACTTACAAACATTTGCGTTTTTAATTCACATATAACCCTTTCCCCATATTTATGTGTTTGAACGCATTTTTGTTTTATTGACCTATTTAGTTTATTTTGCTAATATCTACCTTATCGTGGCTACAATTAATCTCCCTGTAAGTTTTGATCCGATCATCCTATATGCCCTAACGAATCAACGTTACTCCTTTAAATTAACTTATTTATATTGTTCCGATAATTTCTTATTCCTATTTCGATGTACTACCCACTTTAATATAAAGTTAAGTTATTATCCATAAAAATGCATAGAGTTCAGTAGATGAGTAATGATGAGGAAAGAGTTGAAGGTTTTAATAACAGTTTTTGTTGTATTATTATTAGTTGTATCTTTTTATTACGGATATGAAAAAACAAAACCTTCACCGGTAATCATTCCGCCCACGTCTCCTCCAGGTAAAAATAATTCAACTTCTCCACCACCAACTTCAAGTAACCACCCTAGTTACTTAGCTCATGTTATTGGCACGGCGGATGATCAATATAATTATGTTCCATTAAAATATGGAGCAATCGGAACTGATCTTTGGAACTTAAAATCAGCTGAAGGGAATACCAACATGACAGTTGATAATAGTGGAATCCTATACGTGAATTCCTCATTTTCAAATGTGAAGAGTGACTACGATACCATTCTGGGATATCCCGAAATAGCCTATGGATATAATCTGGAAGACGAAATGTTTGGAAATAAACAATCAAATGACCTTGTGTTCCCTATGAAGTTTTCACAGTTCAGGAATTTGAGCTTTGATTCTACAGTGAATTACTCATTTACTAATCTATCTCCATCATCAATTCCTATAGATTTTTCTTACGATCTTTGGTTGGAGGAAAATCCGAGCCCAAACGTTGATCCAAATCAGAGCGATTTGGAAGTAATGATATGGATGTACTGTCAGGATAATCAACCAATTGGAGAGAAAGTTGGAACATTCAACTCAAATATTACTTTTAACCACCAGATATACAATGCACAATGGGCAGTCTGGTTTGGTAAGGCAAATGCATGGCCAACTGTTTCCTTCGTTCTAATGAATCCAGGAGTATTAAGAGATTCAAACATTTCCTTGAACATTTCAAAATTTATAACCTTTGGTGGGTCGGTTTCAAAGGAAAACATGCTGAATCATACATTAATGGGTATAGAGATGGGAAATGAATTTGGTAATGAGAACATTGCTAAAAATATCAGTGATTGGGTTATAAACTACTATGCCTTTAGTATAGGAAAAAACACCGTAAAGATTATTGAACATCAATGATGAAATAAAATGAAACAATCATAACATCTAAATTTCCTCTATGTTTCCTCTTAAATCTATTACTTCTTTATGTTATTTAATATCCTGCGAACTTATGTCTAACCCACTTGAGGAAAAAGATAAAGCGACCAGATGAGCACTGTTTCCAATAACGTAAACCATGTCCAGAACATATAAGTATTCAGTAACATCATTTTTCAAGAAAGCCAGAATATTGATTGCAAGAATTACCATTGAGATTATTCCAACAACAATAATTGCATAGATGCTTTTTTTCATTGATTTATTACTTTTAACTGCATAATAAATCTATCCCATGATCATACAGCAGTCTACATTCTTCGACAGCCAAGAAATAGATGTATTATCTGTTGTCTATTTTAATACCTGTAATATCTCCTGATTGACAGGTAGAATAAAGCCACAGATATTCCTATTATGGATGAGAGGAATATTATAGGAGATAAATCGAATATTGAGAGATGATTCAACATTACAACTCCACTAACCGGACTCCTAAGGAAATAGCTATTCATCTCCTCCACATTAAGCACAGGTAATACTCCACTTATTACATTCATAGTTCTTATGTTTTCAAGGACTGGCTTAAACAGGAAACTTTCAGAGAAGAACGGTAATATAGATCCTAACTCAAAAATTGACTGGGAGATGGAATCAATTATGGGATAACCTAATACGAGAAATATAGTTAGGAATGTTTTGGGTGTTGATTTGCCAATAAAATACACGCCTACAAGAAGATAGAGAGATGCGAATACAGTGTATGCAGCAAGACTGAATAAATAGATGTAAAGGAATGCGAGCCCGGATAGGGAATAGTGTAACAGTGCTTCTGAAATGATGTATGTTGCCAGGAAGGCAAAGCTCTCGAATATTGACATTGTAATTATAGATGAAGTAAATTCACTTACAACGGTATACCATCTCTTCCTTGGCACTGATAGATAATACATATAAACTGATGGATTAAACATTGGTACGAAGAGCATCAGTACCATGAAAACAGCTACCAGTAGCATTATTTCAGAGCCCGTATTGCCAAGTAACCCCAGAATGGAAGTTTCTGAAGATGATGAGTATAAACTGCTTCTAAAATTAGTATTCATTGATGTTCCATTGATAAAGAAAGTTACATTATATGCTTCATTCATCGATAAAACTGTTTGCTCATTTGAGTTAAATGTATAAATCTTATTGTATGAATAATTTCCAAGGTATACCATTGGGCCTACTGAATTATTTTGTTGTGGATTGTAAAGGTGGTAAGATAGGTTGTAAGTTCCCCCTTTGACTCCCTGTACCATTATAACAGGTGAAATGCCGTAATAACCTAAAAGATAGGATGGAAGGTACGCTATATACATATTGCCCGTTACGCTCTTATTTTTTGTATTTACTATTTGTTCACTGCTGAAGCCAAATCTGTCATCCTTCTGGTTTGCCAGCTGATAACCTTTGGAGTCGAGCACTGTATAGTTTTCTACGCAGTAAGCTAAGATTGAATATTCCTTGTTGTCGTAACTTTTTGGTGAAAGTGAGATTAAATATGAATTGTTGAGCGTAAAATTACCCTGATCACCAGTCTTTTGCAAGTAATATATATTGAAAAAACTAAAATTTTTAAATATTAAATTTTGAACTTGGACAGATACGTTAAGTTTAAGCGACAAATTCGCACCAGGGTCCAGTTTGTTATTCAGCAAATAATAGGTTTCAGCATTGTTGCTGCTTAGATTGGAAAATGCGATTGATATATCCCCAAACCTGTTGTTACAGCTAAGAAGGTACATATTTGAGTCGCTTGTGGGAATTGAACTGTTTTCTATGAGGATTGCTGGAAAAATCAGAATGCATACCAATGAGAGTATAATAATAACCCTTGGTTTCATCTTTGAGCGAATTGAATTGAGAATATCATTTACAGTATTCATTCGAGACTGATGAAATATTGCACATATATAATAAAGTTTTTTATTTGTTTACTTTGTATACTTTTCAACTCGTTATGAAATTTTGTTTTACCGAAAGTCCTTAGCTATGATTAAATCACTTATTTTAATATCCCAGCGAGCTGACCCGTATTTCAGGATCAAAATTTTTGATTATTTCGTCCAGATCTCTAATTATACTATCCCTCATTTCGGTGTCAATGGGATTTCCCTGTTCATTTAAACCGAGCACTATTCCTCCAACAGCTACATGATATCCATTAAAGAATCTTATTTTGCACCTGACTCTTGAAGAAATTATGTTCCTTATTATTGGACCAGCGATCATTGTGCCTCCAAGCACCGAGACTTCAGGGCATTCATTAAAATGCTTTAACATTGAATTAACTATCATTGAGTCGTAATCACCTGCATTGTTGATTATTTCCTTGGCATATTTTTGTCCCTTTTTTGCCATTTCAACAACCTTTGGGCTTAGTAGTGCCACTTTTCTTTTGTTATGATCTCTTTCCAGTGATCCCACTACTTCCCTGAAGTCTTCACCGAAATGCCGTGAAACAAGATCGATGAAATCTTTCCCTTCCAGTATTCCATCCATTTGTCTTTCTGCTGTCCTTATCGCTTCCCTTCCTATCCACGAGGCCGAACCTTCATCCCCTGCAAACCATCCCCATCCACCTATCCTTTTTATTTTTCCGTCCTTCTGAAACATGCCCACGCTCCCTGTACCTGGAGCAAACACAACTCCATCACTGAACATATTTGACATCCTGTATGCAACCAGTCCATCATTCTCTATCCTAAGATCGTTCCTCTGGAAAATATCCCTTAACATGTTTTTCCCTCTTTCTGTTGCGTCTGTTGAATCTCCGATTCCCGCTAGTCCTATGATAATTTTTACTTCTTCAGATATGCCGATTCCGATCTTATCCTCTATCTGCTTGATTGTACTCCTTATATTTTCAGATGCTATATTTTCAGGTACAGCTGTAAAATTTGATGGTCCAGCAAGTCCTACCGATAATAATTTTCTGGAACTGTCATCAAAAAGAAGTGCACATGTTTTTGTAGCTCCGCCGTCTATTGAAAGAATCATATCTGGAAATCTATTCATCTCTTATATTTTTTATATAAATAGTGTACTCTTTGTTTTAATAATATAATCCTAAAACTATACAATACTTCAATTTAATCTCATGCAGTTGATATATCATTTTGTTACAAGCAAATACCTTAATTAAACCAGATAAGAGTTATAATGGATTTAGTGGATACAGGTAACATGGTGGACAATAGTTTTATTGAAAGGATTGACCCAAAGGAAAGGCCAGAAGAAGCGAAATTTTCAATCCAGAATATGGATATGAATGAAGACCCTATGGCGAATTTTTTCAGATTCGCTAACGGAAAATGGATCGATACACATCCAATTCCTCCAGATAAATCCTCATGGGGCGGATTCATGGAGCTCAGAGACAGAAATATATACATCCTTGGAAAAATACTTGAAAGGTGTGCACTTGATGGTGGGAAGGAAAGGAATATAGAAAAAATGGTGGGTGACTTCTATGTCTCCATAATGGATCAGAAAAATCTGGAGAAGAAGAAATTTGATCCCATAAAGCCCATTATAGAAAGGATAAGCAGGGTAGGCAATAATAAGGAGATAATTGATGTTTCTCAATATCTTCATTCAAACGGCATAGGAAATTTCTTTTCAGTCTTTTCGATGCCAGATGAAAAGAACAGTTCAGTCTACGCTTTCTACATTTATCAGGGCGGACTCTCACTGCCAAACAGGGATTACTACATTCAGGATTCTTTCCAAAAGACGAGGGATGAATTTGTAACTCATATGACGAACATGTTCAACATGTATGGATACTCCCCCACTGAGTCAAAGGAATTTTCGGAAAAAGTGATGAAAATTGAAACCTACATTGCAAAGGCATGCAGACCCCAGGCAGATCTAAGGGATTCGGAAAAGAACTATAACAGAATCCCATACGATGAGCTGAATGAAAAGTTCAGCAGGTTAAACCTGGTAAAATACCTCGAAATGTCAGAGGTACCAAAAACTGAATACATAGTCGTTGGTCAGCCTGAAGTTCTGAGTGCTGTGGATAAAATGCTTGAAGAGTTTTCACTGGAAGAACTGAAAACATACCTCATATGGAACGCAATTAACTATGCTGCACCTTACTTACACGAGGCTGCAGAGATGGAGCACTTTGATTTCTTCAACAGGAAACTGCTGGGACAGGAAGTGCCAGAAAAAAGATGGAAAAAGGCAGTGTATATTGTGGATAGATCTATAGGTGAGGCTCTAGGAGAACTTTATGTGGAGCAGGAGTTTGGCAAGGAAGCACGGGAAAGAATGGAAACAATGGTTAATGATATTAGATCTGTCTTTGAGGAGAAACTTAAGAATTTACCATGGATGAGCGATGTGACAAAGAAAAAAGCACTTGAAAAATTCAGCAAGTTCAGGGCAAAAATCGGTTACCCAACAAAGTTCATTGATTATTCATCAATTGACATAAAAAAGGATGATCTTCTGGGAAATGTTATGAGGTCTGAAAACTTTGAGTTTAAAAGAGAGGCCACAAGAATCGGTGAACAGGTTGACAAAGAACTCTGGCTAATGACACCTCCAACAGTAAACGCCTATTTCTCCCCTACAGAAAATGAGATAGTATTTCCTGCTGGTATACTTCAACCGCCCTTCTTTGACGCTACCATGGATGATGCTGTAAATTACGGAGGTATTGGAGGAGTTATATCACATGAGATTACCCATGGATTTGATGACCAGGGAAGAAGATATGACATGGATGGAAATCTCAAGGACTGGTGGACGGAGGAAGATGCTAAGAAATTCACAGAAAGGGCAGACGAGGTTGTAAAACTATACGATTCTCTTGAAGTTTTACCCGGACTCCATGTTAATGGAAAACTTACTCTGGGTGAGAATATTGCAGATCTTGGTGGGGTTAGTATTGCATTCGAGGCATTACAGAGAAGATTGAGAAAAAACCCAGAACTTAATAAGAAGATAGATGGGTTCACACCAGAACAAAGATTCTTCTTATCATGGGCCCAGATTTGGAGAGGAAATAACAGAGAACCTGAGATCAGGAGGAGAATTTCCATAGACCCACATTCTCCCAATGTTTTCAGGGGTTCCATACCTGTTATGAATCATGAAAAATTTGATTCTGCATTTATGGAACTTTCCAAGGTTAAGAAGGGACTGGATAAGAAGATATTCATCTGGTAATCAATATTTTCAATAACTTTTTTATTTTTCTAATACGCATCAGTTCAAATTTCGAACTTATATACCTTTTTAATAGATTCCCATATATTTCATGTTCATGATTGAAATAACCAATGTTACTGCCTCCTATGCAGGTACAGAGAAGAGGTTAGCACTCAAGAATATAAGTTTCTCCATTGGAAAGGAAAAGGCTGTAATGATTGGACCTAATGGTTCTGGAAAAACAAGCGTTATAAAACTTATTCTTGGTATTCTTGAA
>JAJZAR010000212.1 GCA_021799315.1 Thermoplasmata archaeon
ACAAGAGTTCCGGTTACTATTTCAGTAGCCAGAAAAGTGGGAGATATACTTTCTGAGTCTAGTCTTCAAGACGTCGATGATTTCCCAACGAGTTATAGATACTACATGTGATTGGTCGATCTCCAAAAACGATATGGTCTTATGTTACAGTTTATAAAGCAATACACTCTTTTCCAATTCAATTGCCCGAATAAGTCTAATCTCATCTATGGTGAGTAACTTCAAGAAAGAAGTGGAGATAATGAGCAGCATAATAGATGGAGAACTGCGTTTTGGAGTCAACGGAAAAACTGTCATTTCGATAAATTATCCAAGCTTTGTATCTGTTGAAAATGCCATATTATCAGTCTCAACTTATCCTGTAAATCCGAGAATTGGCTCTGATTTCAGCTCTATTATCGCCGGACCGGTGACATTCGATCCAAGGTTTCTATATTGCGGTTCTGCTAGGAGTTCATTAGAGGGCTTTAACAAAATGGAGTCCCTGGGAATAAATTTGGATTATCTAAGCCAATCTCTGGTGTCTTCCTATGCATATATGGCACTAGTAACCTCTGTTATTACCAATGGAGGCATGCTTTGGGGGATTAGACCTCCTTTAATCTCCCTCTTTGAATTAACTTATTTGTATAATGAGTGTGAGAATATCGGGGTTACTGACCTGGATAAGTTTATACAAGAGCTGAAAAAGAAGATAGGAAAGAAGAATGAGGGTGCCTTGAAGACATATTACGCCAAGTTACGGAGAGGAGAGCTTACCCCCAAGGAACCACAAGGAATTAATGGTGAACTTCACTCTAAAATTAGCGAGTTGAAAGTTGCCCTGAGATATAGTCAGTGTGACTACGAGGTTGTGTACAATGGTGGAATGAGCCATGGCGGTTCTGATTTAACTGTGATGAAGGGTTCGCGAGAGACTGATGTTGAAGTGAGAACCAGGTTTACGGTTATCAAAAATTTCCCTTTTAACGTACGTTCACCATTTCCACAGGACAAGATTCAGGTTGAAGATGCGATTGATATTTCCATCCCCTTTAATGAAGAAAAAAACATCAACGTAAAATTTAGTCAAGGCGACATAGTTGTGCAGGACCTTACGAGTGATTATGAAATTGGGACTCCGCTATCAGCAAGAAATTCTTTTTTCCCGATGATGCGAAGATCAGTGAAGGAAGTACTTAAAGAAGCAGATGGTATACTATTGGCCGGAGGGAAACCATTAGTGATGTTTACCGGAGTTAACAGCTGCGTTGAGGATTGGATTTGTACTGATTTTTCTCATTCTGGGTCATTCAAAGTGTAGTACATTCTATTCTAGTAAAAATGGAGTGTAAGTATTCGCTTAAAACAATAAGCAAATCCCGACCGGTCCACTAGTTTTAATTCATTAGATTCCTATCACTGATAGGTATTTAAAATATCTCTGTTTACTGATAGTTATCAGTGATACATTAATAGGGTATCACTAAATACAGATACAAAGATGAATGAAGATTTAAAACTAGTTTATCAGTTTATTCTTGAAAAACTCCAGATTTCACCCAATGCAAAAATAGAGTGGTCATATCCAATACCTGTTGGAGAAAGGGAATTACTGATAGATTTAGCAATTGAGTACAGAGACACTATTACGCTTGTTGAAATCAAGCCTAGAATAAATGAAGACACAATATACAGAGTATATGCCCTTTCACACTTAATAAATAAACAAGTGGTGGACAAGAGAGATATAAGATTGGTTTGTGCTGGAAAATCACTGAAGTACAGCACACAAGAACTTGCCGCCAGGCTTGGTGTAGAGACCTTGCTTATTCCTCCGAAATTGTATCATTACCTGTCATCTATAGTAACGGCGTCTGAGGGGAGGGCTCCTTTCGAACACTCAAAAGCAAGCCCGTCGAGACTCACTTCCGAAAAGGCCTGGAAAATTGTCTGTTCCTTACTCACTGACAAGCCACCCAACATCCTTTCTGTTTCTAAGAAAACCGGTGTTTCATATGGGTGGACAAACAACATAATTCATAAACTTGAAGACTCTGGAATAATAACTGTAGATTACGATTTAAGAATCAAAGACATGGACAAGCTTTTCAATGTAGTCTCGTGGGAAAGAGCCCTTGAGGGCCTGCTTCTGGAGACCATAAACACCAATTTCAGCACAGCAACCCGGTGTATAAATGAAGTTGCGCTCAATCTCAACAGGCTTGGAATTGATTATGCTTTCACGGCCCATTCATCTGCCGTTTCATATGGTTCATCCATAATGAGGGAAGATACTGCATATCTCTACCTCCCAAACCCATCCGACAGAGAAGCTATCAGGTCCTTTTCTGAGAGGGGAGCGGGCGGATGCCGCTTGAAGGTGTATGTGCCCGAAAGAGATATCATGAAATCTTCCACCATGTTTAATGGCATTCGGATTGTTGACCTGTGCCAGAACATACTGGACCTTGCAGGATTAGGTATGGATGGACGGATTGCCGCAAAGGATCTGGTGAATAAGAGTGGTAAATGAAGAAGGCGAAGAGTCCACTCTGGCCAGGGATTCATTCAACGAGCT
>JAJZAR010000213.1 GCA_021799315.1 Thermoplasmata archaeon
TGGTCAAGTTGGTCACGCACTTAATTTTATTAGATGATTTCTTCTTAATAGTTGAATTCCCACTTTACGTCTATTTTTTCATTTTCTCAATTTATGATGTTTTCAGAACCAGGTAGATCTGGATTACGTTTGACAATTCAGACATATTTATTATGGTTTAGGTGAGGGATCACTGTGGCCGCAACTGAAGGTATATACGTAGGGCAACAGGATCGGGTGTCAATACCCGACATTTTATAGGAACTGCAAGAGTAACGCTTTCATTAATCTCATTAGAATACTCGTTAACTTTGATTCGTCCATGCACATTTACCAGGCAATGTATGATATGTACGAATCACACTCAATTGTTCTTCAAGCCCAGTCTTGATTGATTTAATTTCCATTTCCTTTTCTGAAATTGACATGATAAGCCTCTTCAGCTCTTCATTAGCTCCAAATGAACTTGCCACAATTTTAGGTAAATCATCAATTACGTGCTTAAAATAACTAGATGGTGTGGAGTTCAATTCATTGATCGCACCATGAATAGAGTGATAACGAGTGTATGGAGGAATGTTTCCGAAAAAAACCTTACACGTATTAAGAAGGTTGTTCCATAAATCTACTGTAAATGGCAACAAGTCTTCACGAAAATTGTGAGTGCTGATAGAAGTTTTTAACGCTTCACCGTCGTCAGCCAAGTCTTTTGAAATTTTTTCGAGAAACTCTTTCTCAATTCTGTTAGATTCCTTCGGTTCATTTTGTATTATCTGATATAATATCTTTGAAATCTTATTCTGCAATTCGCTGATAGATGTGGAATAGGCCTTACTGTCAGAAGACCAAAAATCAAAATTGATACCTTTTAAATCCACTGGAGATTGAAAAAATTCATTTATAACACTATTATCGGTGGACAAGAGTTGAGTAAAAGATTTTATGGACTCTTCTGAAACTGAGTAGATCCAACCTTCTTTCTTTTGAAATAAAGTTGTTTTGGAATTGTTTAGTACATCATTTTTTCTCACTAAATCTTGGAATTCTGAATGGAATCCTTTCCAATGATTCTCAATATCGTCGATCAATAGTTTCTCAGTTGTAAATTTATTCATTTTGTTACGATAATAATCGGTCAATCCTTCTATTGTGTTGGTAGGCTTTGTCGTAAAAATTTTTTTAAAATCTTCTAAGTGCTCATTTCTAATACGAAGGTTTTCGGAAAGGTCTGCTCCAATGGCAGACTGTGAATAGGAGACGATTGTACCTACTATTGATCCGGATAGCACTGTTACCCCTATCGTTACAAGTGATGCGATATTCGACGAAGTACCAAAAATTATCAGAATCACGCCAATTGCTATTGATGTGACCAGCAAGTAAAATATGTTCTTGTTCATAGAAGGTCTTTAACTTTTTTCATCACTACTATATGCTCATTCAACATAGTACTGCTAGTTTCACCAGCAACATTTGTTGGGCTATTCCTGGCGGGCATTCTCTTATTTGGGATCTCGCGGATATGGGTTGTAACATATTCAAATCCAATTGATTCGAAGAACTCCTTTATTGCTATGGATGTGGGCAAAAGAACAGAATTTACAGTTCTATTTCCAACGACGTAACATGCATAGCCACTTTTCTTAATTAATTTAGATACATTCTTTATCGATGAATTCAAGTCAGAATAGAATGAAGCAACTTCCAGACCCCTCTGTGGTTTATTTTCATAGATTAGTTGAATCGCATCATTAAGATCCTTAGACGGGAACTCTGGCAGTTCCTTAAGTCTCTTTCCACCCATTAATTTGTTATCTATATTTTCGCCATTTATCAATGAGAGCCACTCTGATGAGAGCCTGGAATACTGTCCATAGGCAACTGTTGTATGCGAATCTCCATATGGTGGTGACGTAACAACAATATCTATAGAATCCTCCGGAAGCTCTTTGCAAGGGATTTCAGAGACTGAATTCAATCCCAGTATGGTTGCCCTCGGTTTCCTTTCTAACTTTGCTATTATTCCTCTAAACTGCTCGTATCCCTTGAGATTTCTCTCTAATTTGTATAACATTATCCTGTAAGGATCTGGTGAGTGAGCCTTTAGTTTTTCAGGGGCATATCTGAATAGTTTAAATTCGCCTTTCCTTGTGTTCGAGCTTTCCCTTACAGTCTCGCTAAATGCAATTTGGAAAAACATTCGCATATCGGTCTCTTGGATTCCATCAATATAATATCTGATTCTACCAAGAGGCTGAAGCACTTCCTCTTTGAACCACATATTTACATTCCTGATTTCAGGTATGTGTGCATTGGCCTCTCTGTTGAATATGGCTGACTGGAAATTTGAGATCTCATCTGGTACGGCATCAATATTTAATGAATAATCGGTCTTTGCCTCAGCGATAAGTCTTGCCAAGGGGTTAATATCAGTGCCAAATACATCTAAGCCTTCAACGATACCCTCAACTAACGAAGAACCCGTACCGCAATAAGGATCATAGAGAGTCTTAGCATCTTTTCCATACGTATGGATAAGCTTTCTGGCCACCTGAGG
>JAJZAR010000214.1 GCA_021799315.1 Thermoplasmata archaeon
TGGTTCAGGATCCTCCTTTCAATCATATTTTATTCGGGAGAGAGTTAAAGTTAGACCGAACATTTTTAAAAGGTTTCTTCTTTTATATAAACCGAAGCAGAATCCGGAAGCAACTGGGATATTACGCCTCTCTATTTGCAAACTCCTTCTGGACTAAGCAAATTGTTGAATATATATTTAATGTGCAGATTAGGGGTGTGTTAAATGCCGTGTTATTAAATGATGAGTCAATGAGCACCCACCTTTATCATAACGAACCATATATAGTGGTGCCCACGGTCGCCCTGGACAGCAAAGGAGAAGAAATTGTCAAAAAACTGGTTAGTTCTGGGATTAACATCAAGACATACGGAAGGAAAAAAATTCTGAAGGATTCTATGGGATATCTGGAAACAGGAAAAATGAATGAAATTATTTCCAACGCCAATGCAATGCTCTTTTTGTTCGATTATGAAGGTCTAGGTTTGATACCGCTTGAATCTCTAATGCTTGGGACTCCTGTGATCACTCAACCAAAGCTTGCGCCGTTTTCTGAGTTAGCAGATAACCCAAATATTATTTTCTTTGAAGATTATGGCGAATTGGAAAATATTTGTCGTAAGATACTGTCTAGCCAAAAAGATGAAGTTGTAAGAAAGTCATGCTCTGATTCAGTGTCCAGGTTTAAGCCCATAGTTTCGGCTAATTTGTTAGTAGAACGTTATAAAAATTTCTTAATGGAAAGCGAGGGAATCTGAAGATGTCTATGATAGATGCACTTTTCGAATACCGACGGAGATTTCTGAACTGGAAATCGATCGTCTTCAAAATGTTATTAAGAAAATATCCAGTGACTTGTTTATTGCGCAAAGGAGGAAATTTAGTTATTTACAATCACAAGCAATTAGAAATCGCAAGGTCCGGATTTATTTTTGAATTTTCTCCAGATACGAGAATAATGTCATTCATTTTTATGGGCAGGCAAATAAATTTATATGATTCAGACTATAACGGAGATATTTTAGGAGTATTTTATAATCAAGAATATAGGAATTTGAATGTCGAAAATAAACTTGTCATTGATATCGGTGCAAATATCGGCGATTCTGCTATCTATTTCGCCATAAAAGGAGCAAAACGGGTAATAGCCTTAGAACCTTATCCTTCAACTTTTCAATCATTAAAAGAGAATGTAAAAGTTAATGGCTATATTGACAGAATTGTGATCCTAAATGCAGGATATGGAAAAGACGGATATATACAAGTGGATTCACAAAGGAAAGCCATAGCATCTACAAGTTTGTCTCCAATTAATAGTGGTTTGCAGATCTCTTTATTTTCATTGCAAACTATTGTACACAATTATAGTATTGAAGATGCTGTATTAAAGATGGACTGTGAGGGTTGTGAATATGCTCTGCTGGATGAAGATCCGAGGTACTTGATGCCATTTTCCGAAATGATAATAGAATATCATTATGGTTACGAGAAGCTAGTAAACTTTCTAAAGAAATGTGGTTACAATGTGACATATACTGATCCAGTATATTCTTTCAATACCCAAGCACAGGATCCACACATGAAATATGGGATAATTTCAGCAAAAAAGTGATAATTAATGCTGCATAGGTATGGCTATGATGCTAATAATACAGTAAATTCTTTTGAGTTTTTTAATGAGATCTGCAGACGGTTTTACAATCTTCTATTCTGCATCGAAAATACAAAAAAGATGCTTACAAGAATAAAATGAATAACTTCAATATACGATAACATGTTGCCCTGATCTTATGATAAAGGTCACCTTTTCTTACCCCTCCCCCTTATAATTACGACGGCCGCACCTATTATGATGATTGCGGCCACAGCAGCTATAACGTAATAATACAGAGTCACATTGTTACCGCCTGGCGTCTTCGGAGGAACAGCCTCAGAGCCGTATAGCCATAGCATTGTGGGGTCCTTGCTTAAACCTGAAACCTTGAGGATTACGGTATAGTTTGAACTCAGGCTCACAGAGAAATTAGTGTATTCAACATTGTTGATGTAAACCCTGCTGTTGAGTATATTGTTCAGATTCACATTATTCATGTCTGCATATGGAACCTCTACAAGCAAAATGCCATTAGCTAAAGAGTTGAACTGCACCTCAAATGTGGAATTGGGATTATTGACCAGGGATGATATTGTAACGTTGAAGCCCATGACACTGAAGTTATCCCTGCTCATTGCAGACTCAGGTGAAGGTTCCTTTGAAAGTGTAAGGTTGATGCTCCTGTTTCCACCAATGTTTATCCTCTCCGATAGTGGAAAATATCCGCTAAGATAGGCGGAAACTGTATACGTGCCTGGAGTTACATAAATCTGGTAGTTTCCAGATGCATCCACTGAAGCAGCTATGCCGTTAAATAGAACCGATGCTCCCGACGGAGAAACTCTACCCGTAATATTGTATGTGGTGGCAGTTGGATTCAGATTCAGAGCAATGCTGGAAGTGGAAAGACTCGTTACCCTGACATTCTGTTCCAGAGGGCTGA
>JAJZAR010000030.1 GCA_021799315.1 Thermoplasmata archaeon
ACAAGGTCGATGAAGAAATATGGCAAATCACAAATGCCTTTGAAGATAAGGGCGTAGAGTTTATCCCCTTAAATTTTTTCGAAAATCCGCGCAAAGATGTAACTCTCAATCAAACACAAGCCAGACCGATGGCACATTTATGTTATAGAAGCATTAAATCCTTTTCAACAGAAGAGATAACCCTATCTACAAATCTATCGCGGAAGAAGGCTAGAAAAGTTATGGACTCGCTCGTTGCTGGTCGATTTGTAGTTTCAAAGCCCATATACAATTTCAAAAAGATACCTTTAATGATTTCAAGACAGCTCAACATATCTCTTCAGGAAACAGAAAGCCAGGCAATAGCAAAATGGCTGTTATCTACCAATGAGATAAAGAATAATTACCTTGATATTTACATATATCCAAAGGGCATCTCGCTTACAGTAATCGGGGATACAAGAGAGGAGATAGACAATATTGCTTCCTTTGTTTCGTCACACTTCGACGAGGTTTTTATCAGTGACCATTTTGACACACATTTCAATTATGATGTAAACAACTATTTCTCATCGTACACAAAACCTGAGACGCAAAAACAATAAATTCGCTCAAAGAAGAACGATCTTTCGCCCACCACTGTAAAGGAAAGATCCTGAAATTGTTCTTTCAATGACTGTATGTCTGTGAGTGAGGATAGTATAATATATGCCGTACCATTTTTTTTAAGGTATTTGTTGCACTGTTCAAGAAACGTTCTTGTTACACTAAGTCCATCCTTACCACCATACCACTGTTTGCTGTCTTCAATGTCTGCCTCTGCATCTTCTCCAGAAAGATAGGGGGGGTTGAAAACAATTGTACTGAATTTGCCAGAAATTGCATTGAACATATCCCCTTCAACTGCGCGTATATCCAGATCATTCAATTGAGCATTATAGTTTGTACAGGCAACTGCCCGAGGATCAATATCAGAACATTGAACAGTTGCACCGGACATTGCCATATATATGGATATCAAACCACTTCCACATCCTATCTCCAGCATGGTGTCTGTGGGCTTTATAGAAGTAGCAAGAAGAATAGAATCATCCGAAGGAAAGTAAACACCATCACACTTTCTCAGCTTAATCCTTAGATTCCCAAGGCGAATTTCAGTATTTAGTTCACTCACTTAAACACCTTACTCTTTCTAAATATAAAATTTGTTTACCTAAGGAAAGGTTACGCCACCCGCTAACCATGTTAACACACCCTTTTGACACCTCATGCATTAATGTTTTCACCATCCTGTTCCATTTCGTGAAGTAACTTTCAATCATCCCAATCTGCCTTCTTTCATTTCCCAGTAGGACATTTGTGGTTCTGCATCATGCAAGTATACTGTTGAGGCACTGGTTGATTGATGAAAGCAATCTTACTTTTATACGAATCCGTTCTTCAGGGAAGTTATTTTCGCCAGTAACTGGATTCTTCACAACAATATGAATACTTACGACTGTTGTGGGACCTTTAACAACCTCTTAAGATATTTCTTTATCGTATACAATTTCTACAGGAAATCCCCTGACCTGCGATATTTTCTATTTTTATTGTATATCTTGATGTTTTGGCAAGTAACTTCTGGCAATGATTTTGACACTCCTCTCAGGTTGTTTTTCGGAACAGCTTTATCAGATATCATAACCAGTAAGCGTTTGAAGTAAATTCGGTGTTTCTTTTAGCTTTCATAATTAATGTTATACATTTCTATTCTGCTGTTCTTCCAAGTTGGTGAAATGGGTTCCCTTTCTCATAACTATTATATAAATTACAATTATGGGTTCTCATGGTCACAATAACCAGTCCGACACTTCTATTTATTCCAGAAAGTGAACTGATTGCCGATTACGTGCTATCCTTTGCAGTTCTAGCTTTCGTTCTCATAGAATTCTATCTCAGGTACAGAAAGGCTGGTATAACATTGAAACCAGCCATACTTTATGTGAGAAAGAATCTGAGGAGATTCATCGCACAGATTCTCAATTATGGTGCATTTCACAGGAAAAATATAAAGAACAGGTACGCAGGAATAATGCATCTGATGATATCCTATGGAATCTTGATACTTTTTATAGCCACGTCTCTGATATTTCTTTCCCATGACATTCTGAAGACGACACTGGGATACGGCATACTGGTGGGAGACTTCTATCTGAACTTTGAAGTATGGGCCAACATTGGAGGCGTAATACTTGTTGTAGGACTTGCTATGGCCCTTGCCCGCAGGCTAAGAAATAAGGTTCCATTGGACACCATAACTGGTGATTTTATCATTATATTTGGTCTGCTGTTGCTTTCCGTTGAAGGATTCTTTCTTGGGGCAATGAAAATATCACTTTACAGGCAGAGTTTTGACGTCTATCGTTTTGTGGAATGGCCGCTCAGTTACATATTTCCATCCATGGGTGTAACAGGCAGTTATGGGATAGAAGTGTATCGGATTCTCTGGTTTTCCCACGTCATAACGGCATTTGGTGAGGCAGCATACATACCCTTTTCAAAGCTGTCTCATATGTTTTACTCCGCTGTAGGGATAGGTGTTCATCCGCCAAAGAAGAGAGGCGAAATGTCAACACCCTTTGTCCTTTCTGAAGCTCTTGAATCAGGTAATTTTGACTTCAAGGTTGGTGCCAAAACAATAATGGATTTGAGCTATTTCCAAAAGACAGATGCCATAGCGTGCACAGATTGCGGTAGGTGTGAGAGAGCATGCCCGGCAGTTATGTCTGGCACAGACCTTGATCCAAGAGTTGTCGTGCAGAATGTCCAGAGAGGGCTGTGGAATGGCAATTCTGAGATGGTGGGTGTAGTTTTAAGCGAGAATGCAGCCTGGTCATGCACCACATGCCAGGCGTGTGTTGAAGAGTGCCCTGTTCTCATTGATCCGCATTCATACAATCTTGAGACAAGGCGTACACTGGTTATGGAAAATAAGCTTTCCAAGGAGACCAGCACATATCTTAACAATCTTGGAAATTCTTTCAATCCATTCGGCAATTCAAACTCTGATAGGGATTCCATGTTACAGTATGGTAAGAAAATGGAAGAAGGCATGGACACAATATACTGGGTTGGATGCATGGGAGCCTTTGATCCACGATATAACAAGGTTGCCAGAGATGTCATTGAATTACTGAAAAAAGGAAACGTAAACTTTGGGCTTCTTGGTTCAGAGGAGAAATGCAATGGTGAGACTGCAAGAAGAATGGGAGAGGAAGGCAGGTTTCAGGAGCTGGTTATGCAGAATATAGAGACATTCAAGAAATACGGTGTCAAAAGGATCATCACATCTTGCCCTCACTGCATGAATACCTTCAGGAATGAATACTCAAAATTCGGACTGGAAGCCAAAGTTGAGCATCATTCAGAAACACTTGCAAATCTGCTCAGGGATGGGCAGATAAAAGTTAAGGAGAGTAAGGAAACTGTAACACTACACGATCCATGCTATCTCGGAAGAATAAATGGGGAGTATGACAATACGAGGCAAATTGTGAAAAGCACTTCCAATCTGAAGGAAATGGAAAGAAGCGGAAGCAAAAGTCTGTGCTGCGGCGGTGGAGGAGGAAATTACTGGTATAAGGTCGAAAAGGAAGACTCCATAAGCAAAATAAGGATGAAGGAAGCCATAGGAACCGGTGCATCCACGGTGGCAGTTGCCTGTCCGTTCTGCACTGCCATGCTGGAAGATGCAACAAGAACAATGGATGCCGAGGACAAGATTAAAGTAAAGGATATATCAGAAATTATAATGGAAAATCTGGAGGATAAAAATGAAACACATAACTGAAGAAGATGTAAGGGCAAATCTAAAAATGGGCCCGTTAATGGATCTGCTTGAGGATTCGTTCATGGAATATGGAGAAGGGCATGCCGAATCCAGTGCCAGAGATAGAATATTCACAGGCAGTGGAGTATTGAACTCTATGCCGGCGTCAATTCAGAAGTATGGAATTGCCGGATCAAAGATATATTACGCAAACCCGGAAAATTCGAAATTTGTAGTTATCATATTCAGAGAGAACGATCCAGAGAACTACTTTGTGATAGACGCAGGCTTTCTGGGTCAGATGAGAACAGCAGCCCTGCCAGGAATGGTTTCAAGAAAAATTCTGAAAGAACGAAAGGATATTGATTTTCTGCTAATAGGGTCAGGGCTGCAGGCTGAAACCCAGCTGGAAGCAATGGCTATAGCATTGAATCTTGAAAAAGGATCCATTTATTCTAGAAGCACTGATCACGCAAAGAAATTCATAGAAAAAATGGAGAAGAAACTGTCTCTGGACCTCAAAATAGAAGAATCGCGGAAAAATATTTCGAAATACAATGTGATTAACACCGTTACCAATACAAAGGAACCTATCATCGATCATACAAATGTTCCCAACACATACCATATGAACCTGGTGGGTGCCAATCTTCCAAACAGAAGGGAGGTAAGTGGTGAGGTTATGCGTTTGAGTGACCTCGTAGTGGTAGAACATGCTGAGCAGGCTATGAAAGAATCTGTGGAGATTCAGGATGTTATGGGGCAGGACAAACTCATAGAACTGAAAGCGTTTATTCGCGAAGGTATGCCCACAACTGAACGCTCCATTTTCAAAACAATGGGCATTGGTCTTGAAGATATTGTGGCAGGATACATGGTATTGAAAAATATGGATCTTCTTTAGGTGATCCTATGGACAGTTTAAATCCCTGGGGAAGCAGTCAGGTCAAGGACTATGAAAGGATGCGAAGAGAGTTTGGCATAGATCCTATGCCCAGGGTCCTGGAAGGCAATCTCATGTCTGAGCGCAGTCTTATTATGGGCCAGAGAGACTTCAACAGAGTGGAAATTGCCATGGAAAATGGGGAAAAGTTTGCAGCAATGACAGGTCTCATGCCCTCGGGCCAGATGCATCTGGGAAGCAAGGCAGTCATAGATCAGATGATCTATTTTCAGAGCAGAGGCGCACAGATTCATATAGCTGTAGCGGACCTTGAATCTCTTGCTACACGAGAGATTTCACTGGAAAAGGGAAGGGAAATAGCTCTGGAGAATTTTTTATTAAATTATATTGCAATGGGTCTGAAACCCTGCAACTTTTACTTTCAATCCAGCAATACATATGTCCAGAAGCTGGCATTCGTTGTGTCCAGAGAGGTCACACTCTCTGAAATGAAGGGCATTTATGGGTTTGTTGACTCCAAGAGAATGCTTGAACTTAACTCTCCTCTTGTTCAGGTTGCAGATATACTCAGCCCGCAGATATATGATGAACCCATGCCCACAATTGTTCCTGTGGGTGCAGATCAGGATCCTCATATAAGGCTAACGAGAGATATCAGCGGCAGAATGAACATGATTAAAGTCACTCGGAAGGACGGAAAATTCCAGTTCTCCATAGGAGGACAGGGTGATGTGAAAGAGTATGTTAAGATTATAAAAAAGATCGTAAAGACCCATGGGTTGAGGATTTTAAAGGAGAATCTTGCTTACAGAACCATAGACACCACGGAAGAGGGTGTTAATTTGGACGCCATCGAACTCCATCTTGCTAGAGACGAGAGAGTTCTGAATAACTATTCCACTATTCCACCATCATCTATCATTCTCAGGCTTGAAACAGGATTGCACGGAGGAAAAATGAGCAAATCAGTTCCAGAATCCACGGTCTCTCTAAATGATAATCCAGTAGATGTTTCAAAGAAGATCAAGAAAGCCCTTACTGGAGGGAGAGAGAGTGTTGAAGAACAGAAAAAGCTTGGTGGCAATCCATACATATGCCCCGTTTTCGAGCTCTATCTCTATCATCTGTCCAGGACTGATAAGCATATCCGGGAAGTTGAGGAGACATGCAAGAGCGGAGCTCGACTCTGTGGAAACTGTAAATCCGAAGCGGCAGAACTCATGAGCACTTATCTTGTGGAATTAAAGGAGAAAAGGGAATCATCAAGGCATCTAATACCTGAATATCTGGGGAACGAAAATGGAATGCACTAGATGCGGAAAAAATGCTGTATTTGAAAGCAAATATTCCAGGGAAGCCCTGTGCAAAACTCACTTCATGGAAAGTGTTGAGCGGCGATTCAAGCAAGAAATAAGAAATCAGATACACTTCAATCGCGAGGATACGAGAATCTCAGTTGCAATTTCAGGCGGAAAGGACAGTTCAGTGCTCCTTTTTTTGCTTCACAAGGTTTTATCTGCCAAAAGAGGTATCAGAATTGACGCTTTCACCATTGACGAGGGCATAGAAGGATATAGAAATGAAGGTATAATTGCTGCTAGGGAGTTGTGCAATAATCTTGGAATTACACATAGAGTGATATCTTTTCAAGAGGCTTTTGGCACAGAGATGGATCGTGTTGTGAAAGAGGAAAAACTTGAAGGGTCTCCATGTGCATATTGTGGGCCCATGCGCAGAGATCTGATGAATAGAATGTCTGCAGAGGTGGATGCGGATTATGTTGCCCTTGGCATCAATCTGGACGATTACAGCCAGAGCATAATGATGAATGTGTTGAGGGGCGACTTTGAAAAAATGCTAAGGATGGCTCCTCATAAACACAGGGTTGAGGGCCTCGTGCCAAGAATTGTCCCGCTCCGGAGAATATACGAGAAAGAGGTAAAACTCTACGCAATTCTTGCAGGCATCAAACACGACTCTGGATGGTGCCCATATGCGTTAAGGGCACAACGCAATGGGATACGTGATCTCCTAAATAATCTGGAAGAAGAGCATTCAGGCACGAAACTGGCAGTGGAGAAGTTTCTCGAAAGATTGCAGGGTTATTACGAAAATGGAGAAAATTTAAGCATTGGAAAATGTATTATTTGTGGCGCGCCATCCAATTCAGATATATGTCAGGCGTGTGCCAGAAGCGGAAAAAAGATTAAAAATTAAAAAATTGTTTATGGTGGGCTGGCCAGATGCTGGAATACAGCTCCAAATCCAATGACTCCCGAAGCGATCATTGCACCAATAACTGCGATCCAGAACAATACAAGTATAACTGTCCATCCTTTCCACTTTGGATTTCCTTTCTGAGGAACTCTGTCCACTATGAGCGTTACTGGGTAGGACAGTATTCCAACTGCTCCGAAAGCGAGATACATTAACAGCAATTCAGTTGTTTCGGAACCTATAATGTTCAACTGATAGGCTCTCGCACCATAAAACATGGCTATTAAACCAGAGTAGGCTGCAAAGAGCCCCACATACTGCATCTTATAACCAAGCCTTATGGTTACGGCGAAGGCTATTATCACTATACCAACCAGAGTGAACATGTCATAGTAGAGTATGTTGAAAGCGCCCGGTAGAGGCCACACAAACTCACCACCTAAACCAAGGGCCAGAATCACAAGACCCAGTATTGCAAGAGGAGCCATACCCGGTTTCAGGTGGGACTCCATATCCTTGTCACCAGTTCGTCTGTATCCCATATAAATGCTTAGGGTCATGTACAATATCATCAAGGCTGCAAGAGATAAAGCAAGCAGCTCGAACGCAAGATCATCGATGAACACATTTGTCACCAGATTTGCATAGAAAGTAAATATATAATTTAAAGACCTCATAAGTGAGGGATTATTGGTCCATAAAAGTCAGAGTGAGCGAACAATATGTTCAGTGTTGCGGACTCAAGAGGGAGATAATCATATGGATCATCTATCTCTCTTTTTTACGGCGAAGTATACTCCTGCTAAAACCATGGCCACGATTGCAGCTATCAAAGCACCGTAAAAAATGTAATAAAACGTTGGGGTAAGTGTAGGTATCTTCGTAAGTTTTACAGTTCCAATATTCTCAATCTGTCCCGGCCTGACAGAGAAATCCTTGTAATAGTAATTATATCCATTTTCTGTAACTTTCAATGTGTAATATCCAGCTTTCAGGCTAACATTCACATTTCCACCCTGAAAGTTGTATGTTTTCCCATTTATGACCACATTGGCATTGTGAGGAATTGTCTTCCCTAACACATAAGCATAGTGGAAATAATCAATATGAACCGTTTGATTTTTCCCATGGATTACAAAGCTGAACGAATTTTCAAGCATGTAATAGTTGTTCAGGGTTGTTATGTTATAGCTGTATGTTCCATTTGGAAGTTTCAGTACGATGGTTGAGGACTGAGATGATACTTTACTTCCCGTTGAATTTACAATATACCATTCCGTGCCGTTGTATAATCCAGTTTCCTTCACAGTCACTCCATAGGTAACAAGATAGAAGTCCACAATCTCAGTAAAATTCTTTCCGGAAACCTGAAAACTGGATGTGTGGTTTACCGGAGAATATATCTTCAGAGATGTTGCCAGAGAATATGCATGAGTTCCGTTGGGCACCATCACAGTAAAATCTTTCTGGGTTATGATCCCTGATGGCATGATGTTGCTTATATTCAGATACCATGGCGTTCCCGCAGGGAGCCCCTTTTCTTCAAATAAGATCGGGTATGCATAGAGAAAACTCAGGTTCAGTACCAATTCTTCGCCATTTATACCAAAGGTATACTTGTATGGATAGAGAATGAATCTTCTCAGCGCGGAATTTCCTGTAAGGTTATAAGTTCCATTGTGCACGTAATGGGATATCTGGGTTTCTGCGGTTCCACCCTTAATGTTATATCCTATGAGTGTGTAATTCCAAAGGGTATGCGAAGGCAAACCCTTCTCCTGAAGTGTCAGTCTGTAAAAGTGCTGTATGGTATACTTGTATAAACCTGATAAACCAGCATCCACATATAGATTCTGGGTTTTCCAGTCAAAAAACATGCCCACAATCCGTTGATTATAGGTGGGCAATGTCACAAATGGGGCAGATCCTGCAACAGACATATTTAATGGCGACAGGATGTATAATTCCTGTAATGATCCAGTGGTTGAAATGTATGTCAGGCCACTCAGGTTATCATAGGTGGATGATATAGCAAGACTAGTGAGCATCGGTCCATTTATGATCCCTCCAGTTGTCATATTATACCCGAGGATTGTGTATGCATTTCCATACTCCCCGGATACGTAAAGAATCTGTCCATACCCGGAGTAAAACAGTGTTTCCGGCTTTAAACCGGATTCAAGGGCAAGATTCTGAATATTTCCTTTTTCATTGTAGATATCCAGAGTATCATTCATTGAATTAATGAGGTAAATGTATTCCTTATTGGCATAAAGATCAGGTGAGTCGTGTTGAAATGCGGTACTTGAAAGATCAGCCCCCTGTATAGTTCCATTTGTTATACTCAGAATTTCAAAACCTGACATATTATTGAAAAGAACCGCATTTTCGCTGTCAGGCATTGCCGTGAGGGTGGAATTAAAGCCTTTAAACTGCTTAACAGTAATATTTTTTGATATTCTGAGTGTTAACGGATTGATAACTGAAACGTTGCCTGTTCCAGATGAATACGCAAGTATCTGCGAGGTTGTATTATCATAGGTAAGAGACTGGGGAGATGAATTTTTACCCATGTCTATCTTCGCAGTCACTCTTCCTGTGCTGATATTGATCACATAAACATAGGGCGATCCATTGTATGTGAGGAAAATATTCTCACTACCGGGATAAGAAGTTGTGGAATATTGTCCGCTTTTTAATGTTTCATTTAAGAAACCCAGATCAATAAGATCAGAGGGGAGGGCGACGTTTTTGACAGGATCAATTCCATCAAGTTGCCTCAAAAGTGTTCTGTTGGATGGGGATTGAAACTCAACAGGAATGTTCTCTTTAACAGATCCCGATACCGTAAATGAATAATTTTCAGGCACAGCAACGTAACGGCCAGATTTAAATTCAATGGTATAGGTTCCATTTACAAGATAAATACTAACGCTATTCGCGGTATCCTTCTGATATGTCCCTCCATCAATACTCATGTTCCATGGTGTTCCTCTCTTGAGCCCTTTCTCCTGAAATATCACTTCGTGGGAAGGTATGTAAGCATACAGTTCATCATTATTTGCTTTACTCTGGTTGTAAAATTCCCATGATCCATGTTCTCTGACCCAGAGAATGTTTGAATTGATGTTGTCAGCGGAGTCATGGTAAATAGCCGAAATCGTGCTCTGAAACACATTCCTTCCCATGTCTTCCTGTGTAAGCGTCACTTTACCATCTGTGCCTGATGTGAAGTTAACTGCCCCTCCTTGATACAGAGACAGGAATCCCAGCTTCGGAGATAGAGTTCCACCCTGCGATGAAATTGAACTTAAGGCCCCAGAATAACTGAATACATTTGGAACATAGGTGTAATTATTTCCGCCTATGATATATGCTCCTCCTGGTATATTCATAGAAACTGTATGTCCCATGAATACAAGAGAGAGGGTAGATTTCATTACGTCGCTGTTATTTGTAAATATATTCACAAAGGACCCATTAAGATCGGACATACTGTTCACGTAAAAGGAAACATCTGAAGAGTTGTACACGGATATCTGTCCATTCAAAATTGTAAGCGGAGGCTCAGCTAAAAGTCCCAGCTCTATTCTAACGCTTCCATTGCTCTCGTCAGAAAGGTTTGCAAAGGATGATATTCTGTAAAGAGGAGAGCCCATTTCATCAGACACATAATAGGATTGTACCATTGAAAAACCCTGCTGTTTCTGGTTGTTTAATGTGGAATTTGCAAATACTGAGGTTAGATTTACATCTGCTTTTATGGACGAAACGGCATTGGGATCATAATTGAAGTTCCTTTCTAAGAGATAGGTAGTGAAATTATAGGCATTTATGGATCCCCATCCTGTAACGAGGTTATATCCTCTGACAGCTTTATATGCGTAATTGGCTCCAGAGTGCACATTATAAAAGGGCAGAACTGGCAGGGGAGATGATATGGAAGCAGAATGGCCAGTAATTGGTTTGAGGTTCTGTTTGTTACCCAGATTAAAAATCAGAGGGTTCAGATATCCAACATCAGATTTACCGAATTTGTTTAAAACCGCGTTCATTTCTGCTACTATTCCTGCTTCTGTGGGAGAAGCAACACTGGTACCGGCTACTCCACAAATGGATATCTGTCCATTTACTGAAACACACATTGCAGTATTGTTTGCCAGAGCGCCTATATCAGGTACACCCAACCCGGCCCCATTTATCACTGCGTTAGCTTCAGTATTTTTTTGCCATGTGGTTTCTGGAAATACATTACTTATTCCCCCAACACTGCCCACAACTTCCCCTATCTTGAACAGTCCAAGGACAGATTCCTCAATGGTTTCGTACCACGCAACCTGACTACTGATCTGAAGATTATTGTTCACCGTCAGGGTTGTTCCTCCAACAGAGGTTATTCCGAAGTTGTTGTATGCCATAGCAGCTGGAAAATTGAGGTAATCATTGGAGTAATTTGGGTTTGCTTCATATTCTGGTGAGGAGGGATTATCGCCGGAATCACCGCTGCTTGCCAGAACAGTGATCCCTCGAGCCTGTGCTTCCTGCAGGTATTCATACCAGGCCGTGTCATTGAATTCTGGCGTTCCCCACGAGTTTGTTATCACAGATACGTTGTTAAGGTCTGAATATTTACTGCCGGGGTTGAGGATGTAAGCGAAGGCGGCATTAAGGCATGATTCCGTTGGTTCCGGGCCATATACATTGTATATACTTGACCCGGGAGCCACACTCCCCACCATCTCCAGATCAAGCGTGTTTTCAATGTAAGCACCCGTGGTATCTTCATCAGCTGTGGGTCCGGGAGGCATTGCATGACAAAGAGGTACGCCATAGACTCTGGCATGAGGTTCCCCCTTGGGGATTGTGTGATTATAATAATCGTAAATATCAGCAGGATCGAAAGGTGCAACATGTTGGCCCGAAGAGGAATTGCCAGCCCAAAGTATGGTTGCTATTACCTCATTTGTGGGATAGGTAACATTGAGCAGGGATTGTTCGTCATATGCAACCTGCAGGTCGGATCCAAAAAGATACTGAGCCCCACTGGATGAGGTTATGGGTGAAGGATATCCATTAGCTGTAGTTGAATCAGATGAAGATATCAGATTCCCCATAATGGATAGTGGACTTATTGTAGCCACTTTTGCATTGTTAAGTCCTGACACCTGGCTTATGTCAGAAGCTATGGCACTGGGCAATGTTGGAAAACTATCAGGCTCATATACTGTACGATTCGCATCATATACGATGGAGGTTCCAAACACTGTTCCAATGGACCTTGCATCACCCTGCAGTTCAAGAGAGACCCTGTCTGAATATGTTTTAACACTAATGCCAGAATAGCTTGAGAAATAGTTCACAGCCTGCCTATACAGTATCTCAGGTGTTGAAAAATTCTGTTCAAATTGTTTTCGGGTGAGGTATTTGTGGTACAATGAAGATTGTGGATTGACGAGATTAGAAAGATAATCGTTTAATATTGTGGTGTTTTGTAGAGAAAAGGTGATGAGCACATTCATGGATCCTCCGTAGGTTCCATTGCCTGATCTTGCTGTGAGATTCTGTGCACATGCAATATCTACCCTGTTTCCAAGGTTCTGGCCGTTGTAAGACACACCAGTCCCGGAATTTACATGGTTTCCGGTGATTTCTGTGGAAGAGATTGATGCCATAGTCGATACTATCATGATTATCGTTGTGATTATGGCTATGTTTTTCAACACTCTTTCCCTTTTTACAATCATTATGATCAATCAGTTAAATAAGAAATAATAATCTTTTCCCTTTTATTCACATTGAATATGGATTTGGTAACAATGCCTCAATCAACCGTCTCATATTTTTTTCCAAAGAGGTTTATGCCTCAATAATCATTACTGGTTATGATTCGAGCGGTCATAATGGATATGGACGGAACGCTTCTGGACTCTGAAACACTTTCAAGGGAGGCAACAAACAGAGGTTTCTATGAAATATTTGGCAGAGACCTGACGGATAGGGAACATTCAGAGATGATTGGAAGGCCGGTGCAGCTCATTATGAAAAAGAATTATGGTAAGAAGGGTGAGGAAGCATACCAACTTGGTAGAGAGTACTTTTCTCAGGATATGGACAAGATTGGATTATTTCCAGGTATACGCTCGCTCTTATCTGCCATACGGGATGAGAAGTTGAAGCTAGGGCTAGTTACATCAAGCCATAGAGAAGATGCCAATTTTTTCCTTGAAAGAACAGGTATAAGCGAATATTTTGAAGTTAAAATTGCACAGGAGGATACTGAAAGGCATAAACCTCACCCTGAGCCACTCCTGAAATGTATGGATCTACTTTCTGCAAGAAGTGATGAAACCGTGTACATAGGTGACCAGCCCTATGACATTCGGGCAGCTATCTCAGCAGGAATTAAAAGTATTGGCGCTACCTGGGGACCTGGAGATACTGATCTACTTAAGGCAGAGCATGCCAATGCAGTTTGTAATGTTCCTTCCGAAGTCTTTAATTTAATAAGACATTTGTAAATTGTCGTGCAGGATTCGTCGCTTGAAGGTTTTAAAGACTCAATTTAGTTATTTGACAAAACTTAGAACTTCTATGCCGTAGTAATGTCTAAATATTACAGCAAATTAGGTTGATATTGAATTTCTTGTACTTCATTCTCCAGATAATTCTCTTAATCTTTTATTCCCATTTGGTTCTAGGTTTTCAGATGGTTTCCTTTGCAAATCAGCTCTTATCGTATGTTAAAGTGTTAAGAAACATATAAAACAAATTCTTGTTATGGTTTAGCCTCCTAAATCATAGGAGATTTGGGCAATGCTATTTTTCAGAAATTTGATTATTGGCCAACATACGTTCTTATTCGCTTGAAGGTTTCAAGAAGTTCCTTTCCTTTCTTCAGCCCCATTCCGATCTTACGCGGATCAATGGTTTCAACCTTTCTCATTATT
>JAJZAR010000031.1 GCA_021799315.1 Thermoplasmata archaeon
GTTCTCCCCGGATATGTTAACGGTTAACTGCAAACGGATATCGTTAAACTTCAGCCATGAAAGAATCACTTTTTTGAACCTCGCTATGTACGATCCTGCCTTGCCCTCCCTTTCAAGCTTCCTTACAAAGTCCTGGAATTCGTATCTGAATTCCTTCTCGTTTTCTCTTGCTTTGTTCAGGATGCCTTTCGGTGTTGTTCCAACCAGCTCACAATAGTGGCCAAGATTTCTCAGGGCTACCGTTGCCGTCAATACAGACTTTGCCCTGAGGTTCTCATACCACCTTCGCACATCCTCGTCGAGAAGTAGTTCCTGATACTTCGACTGCATGGTCATGAGAAGATAACGAGTGCCGAGATAAATAGTATTCGATTAATAGATTAAATGGACCGGTCGGGATTTGAACCCGAGGCCTCTTGCTTGCAAAGCAAGCGATCTACCGCTGATCTACCGGCCCTCCTTCCCGATATGGAATTATAGATAATTTACTTTTTTGTCTGTTTCTTTCTAAACCGTCACAATGCAGTAACAGGAATTAGATGTTGATATGAGATGATATTCACTAATAGCTCAGCCTTAATAAAGAACAGAAAGCTTATCTAAAACGCTTCGCATCAATTTTTATGAAAGAAGAAGGCTTTAACACAAGAGCGGTAGGTTCAGGAGAAATAAAAGACGGTAAATATGGCAATGTTGTTACACCCATATTCCAGAATGCAACCTTTCTGTATCCTAATTACAGTGAAGATAAGTTAGAGGATCCAAATACCAAGGACTCATACATATATTCAAGATGGGGAAATCCCACAATAACAGCATTGGAAAAAAAATACGCTTCCCTTGAAGGTGCCAGATCATCCATGGCATTTTCTACAGGAATGGCAGCAATAACATCTCTCATGATGTCTCTCATAGGGAAGAAAAAGAGAGTGCTTTCCATAATGGATCTGTATGGCCAGACACTCAGTTTCTTCAAAAATAAGTTGCCAGGCTATGGACTTAATGTAGATATTGTGTCAGTGGACACGATGAACGCTCTGGACTTTGACGCGAAAAAGTATGATGTGATTTATTCAGAAAGCATAACAAATCCATCAATTAAAGTTCTGGATATTGAGAAGCTAGTGAAATTTTCCAAGGAACATAAAATAACCACAATAGTGGATGCAACATTCTGCTCCCCTTACAACCAGAATCCACTGGCGATGGGTGTTGATTATGTTGTCCACAGTGGAACAAAGTATCTCAATGGCCACTCAGACACCATGTCTGGCTTTGTCGGCACCAATATGGAACTATCCGATGTTTTCGAAATGAGGAAAAATATGGGCGGTACGCTTGACGCCTTTCAGGCCTATCTCATTGCAAGAGGAATGAAAACCCTTGGTCTTAGAGTAAAACAACACAACTCCAACGCACAGATCATTGCAGAATTTCTTAAGGAAAACAGCCACGTAATCTCCGTAAATTATCCCGGATTGAGTGATGACAGATATCACTCCATAGCGCAGAGGAATATGAGAGGCTTCGGTGGTATGCTTTCCTTCAGAGTGAAGGATGGCCTTGATGGTGCAAGGAAGTTTATGAAAGGATTAAAATTAATATCTGCAGCACCAAGCCTTGGTGGTGTAGAATCTCTTGCCACATTGCCCATAGATACATCACATCATTCTCTTTCAGAACATGATAGGAAAGTAGTGGATGTTACAGAGGATCAGGTGAGGTTGTCAGTGGGAATAGAGGATGCAGAGGACTTAAAAGAAGAGTTGGGGAATGCCCTAAGAACACTTTCATAAGCAGAGTGTTTCCTTTACCTGAAAAATTAATTAAACTGTGATCCTATCAACATGGGAATGGACATAGTTAAGATCGGCGGAAGCCTGATCACAAATAAATTTGAATACAGGAAATTTTTGCCTGAGAAGACTGAGAGAATCGTTGAGGAACTCCTAAAAATAGACGATCTTGTTCTTGTACATGGAGGTGGCTCTTTTGGTCATTTTATCAGCGAAAAATACAATCTGCCTGGTGCATTTTCAGAAGAGAGAATTAAGGCTGCATCCATAGTCAAATATGACATGGCCGATCTTAACAGCAGGATCCTGTCAATGCTCCATAAAAAGGGCAGAATGTCCATAGGCGTATCACCATTCTTCTTGAGGTGCCAGGAAGGTTTTGACTATTCCATTGTTGAGGAGATACTGGAACGGGGACTGCTTCCTGTTCTTTATGGGGATGTATATTTCAATGAGAAAACCATAGGCATCCTCTCAGGTGATCATATCATGGTTTCTCTGGCCAACCTGCTTCACCCTGACAGGGCCATATTCCTGACGGATGTGGACGGCGTGTATGACAGGGATCCAAAGAAGGATGCAAATGCCAGACTTGTTTCCAGATATGGATCAGAGAAGCTTTCCTTTGGAGCTATTGAGAAGGATGTAACAGGAGGGATGGAACTGAAATTTAAATCCATGATACAGTGCAGGGACAGTGGTGTGAAAACCTATGTGATCAATGGAGAACATCCTGAAAGAATATTCCATATAGGACATGAGAATTTTGTGGGGACTGAATTTACATGATTGAAAACAGAAAAGAGGATCATATAAGAATTGCAGAGTCAAAGGAGGTAAATGCATCCCATAACTTCTGGGATGATATAACATTCATACACAGAGCCATTCCTGAAGTTGATTATGAAAGCATTCATACCCATACAGATTTCTGTGGCCACAGGCTAAACTACCCCATACTCATATCTTCCATGACCGGAGGAACAGATCTGGCAAAGAAGATAAATGGAAACCTTGCACAGATCGCAGAAAAGTATGGATTACCGATGGGCCTTGGGAGCATGCGTGCAGCGGCTGAAAAAAAGGAGCTTTCCGATACCTATTCGGTCATCAACAATTACAAGTTGCCTCTAAAGCTCGCCAATATAGGTGCACCGCAGCTTATTAAACAGGATAAACAGGCCTTGAGCAGGGAAAAGATCGATTATCTAATGGAACTTATAGACGCGAAATTTCTTATAATTCATTTCAATTTTCTACAGGAGATGATACAACCAGAGGGCGATCGAAATGCCCGTGGTGTCATAAAGGCAGTGAAAGAACTTTGCGCCAGCTATCCTGTCATTGCTAAGGAAACAGGAGCGGGTTTTTCATCAAAGGACGTGGACGAACTCATTGATGCCGGTGTGAAAGCCATAGACGTGGGCGGATTGGGAGGCACTACCTTTGCAGCCATTGAATATTATAGAGCTGAGAGACAGGGAGAAGCTGAGAAAGCTGTAGCAGGAAAGACCTACTGGAACTGGGGCATACCATCACCCATAAGCCTCAAATTAATAGGGAAAAGAATACCATCCATAGGCAGCGGAGGTTTGAGAAACGGCCTTGACCTGGCAAGAGCGATCTCAATGGGCGCATCCATGGGAGGGTTCGCCAGAACTCTGCTGTCAAGTGCTGACAGATCTGTGGAGGAACTGGAAAAAACCATGAAGACCATAATAAGAGAATTGAGAATTGCAATGTTCATGACTGGTTCTGCTAATCTCGATGGTCTCAGAGAAGCAGAGAAATTCATCCACGGTCCCTTGAAAGAATGGAGTGATTATTATGATGGACGATGACATACCGCAGGAGGAACTGACTGAAGTATTGTGCCCTGTTTGCAATGAGAAACTGTATTATATACAGATGATGACTGATATAGCCTTTGAAAGGCAGATTCTTATCCAGACATACTTCTGCAAGAAATGCCTCTATAAGAAGAATCAAGTTGTCCAGATGAACAGAGGAGAACCTCTGAGGGAGAGTTTGCTGATCCGTAATATGGATGATCTCAGAACCATAATTTACCGATCCCCGGAGACGAGGATCTACATTCCCGAAATTGATGCTGAAATATCTCCAGGAGAAACATCCTCTGGAGAAGTCACCACTGTGGAGGGTGTGATCACAAGAACATGGGAAAGAATGTTCAGTGCAATGGAGGGTTTTGACGGTACTGAGGAGGAATATGAAAGGGCAAAGAGAAAGATGGAAACAATAATCAGCTGGAACTTTTTTCCCTTCACACTTATCATGGAAGATCCAAGTGGTACCAGCAGAATACAGAGCAGCAGAGCAATCATTGAGAAAATAGATCAGGAAGAGATATAGAGCATCTAAAAAAAGAAGACTGAAAGACACAGCAAATACTTTATTCAGTTAAAGATCAAGGTGCATGCTTTCAGATAAAAACATACTCATAACAGGTGGCGCAGGATTTATCGGATCAAATATGGCGAACCTTCTAATGAAAACGAATCAGATAACGGTCCTTGACGATTTTTCAGGAGGCAAGCATCAGAACCTTAAACTTCCAGAGCAACCGAAAAATCTGAAAATTATCAGAGCAGATCTTCGAACGAGGGATTTTTTCAAGAAGCTTGATGATCATTATGATCTCATCATACACCTTGCTGCAAATTCAGATGTGCGTTCTGGCAGCGAGGATACTGAAACAGATATGCAGATAAATGTCATTGGCACACATAATCTCCTTGAATTCATGAGGATTCATGATTGTAAAGAACTGTTGTTTTCCTCCTCTTCAACAGTCTGTGGTGAAGCAGACATTTTACCAACACCAGAGAATTATGGACCAGAATTGCCCATATCGCTTTACGGTGCTTCGAAGCTGGCCAATGAAGGCTTCATATGGTCATACTACCATTATTATGGGATAAAACCGCTCATATTCAGATTTGCCAATGTTGTTGGGAGAAATTCCACACATGGAGTCATACATGATTTCATAATTAAATTGAAGAGAAACCCGGAATATCTGGAAATTCTCGGAGACGGATCACAGGAAAAGTCTTACATCCACGTGGATGACTGCGTAAACTCCATGCTCCATGTCCAGGAAAGAGCAACAAAAGGAGATGTTGTGAACCTTGGCAACGATCAGAGAACAAGCGTTACCAAGATTGCTGAAACAGTCAGAGACCAGATGGGATTGAAAAACTGTGAATTCAGATATACAGGTGGTGTAGACGGCAGAGGATGGAAGGGTGATGTGAAGATTGCTCAGCTGTCCACAGACAAGATCAAATCCTACGGCTATAAAAACAGGCTGGACAGCGATGGTGCTGTGAAACAGTCAGTGTCGGAAATATATGAACAGATGAAGTAGAGTCATTCATCTGCGCCTTAAGACAAAAACCACTATTGATACCACTGAAATCACAATGACAATGAATATTATATTGACAATACTGAAACTGGACGATGATGTCTTATTTTCCTTGAATGTCAGGGACATACTTTGATTCGTGCCGTAGATCGTAACGTTGAAATGACCCATACTGGAAGTAAAGTATTGCGGAACAAGAACAACAAAGTGATATGTCCCATTTGGAAGAGATATGGAAAGAGCACTGTTGAACGAGTCATAATCAGTCCCGTTTAAAGACACGCCCCATGTTACATCGCTCGGTAACCCGGTAGCGGTTATGTTGAGATCGTATTTGACCTCCGTGAATGTTTTAGTTATTTCTGAATTAGTGCCATTCACTTTAAATGTTCCTTGAATAGAATGATACTGTCTGTTTGCAGAAATGATGGTGTAGTAGTATGTTCCATTTTGTAAAGCTATCTCATAACTGTCTCCGTGAATTAGACCTGATTGTGAACCATCAGTGAAATTCACATACCATGTGTCTCCTACAGGCAAATTGGACATTGTGAATGTTTCAATATAGATGCCACTTTGTGCATAGAGTACAGTCTTCCCCGCTTCAATGTCTATTGATTTATTGCATAGCTTATTGCCAGCAATATCAAGAAGCGATAAGGAATAGTTGCCAGGAGCAAGTGTCAGAATTGCTTCTCCGCCTTCAAAGAAATGTTCCGTGTTGCCAATTTTCAGATATCCACTTGGAATTACAGAAAAAAAGTTCAACGTGCCTACATTCTCTGACGAATACAGCATCCCCAGACTTCCCACACCACTGGTGACATAAGAACATAAATTGCCATCGTTATTGGCGGTTTTCAAGGAGGCAACTGTGTTATTTATGCCTTCAGCCGTATCAGAACCAAAATTGTATGCGTTAGGGATTGCCTCATAGTTATGGCCATTCCAGAAATCCAGCGAAAGAGACAGGGATGATCCTAAATTCATAGTTGCCGAACCATTGCCGGGGCCACCCATTATGAGTTCCGCATCATAAAAACTGTATCCGTCAGGTTCATAAGTATATCCATCAACACAGAACACAGGATTTGAAGACAGGTTATGTACAAAGGGAAATGTAACATTGTCGTAAGCTACCCATGTATGACTAGTCATGTACATGAATATAAGATGAGGCTGGTTGTCATAAGTGGTCACGTTAATTCTCATAAGGAATTTGCCGGGAAGTTTGGCAACAGATTGACTGAGAAGAGAACAATCGTAATAGTAAGAGGTGCCATTATATGATGAAGAATTTCCATTGCCTGAAACGGAATTTGGCTTAAGTGTTTGTTGGCTGCTGCTCATATTCCATATATTATCGATAAATTCCATTTCCCTCGATGATGTGTTATAAAACATAACATCCTGAGCCCAGTATACATAGGTGTTTCCTCCGTCGGTGAACTTCATATTAAGGTTTAGCTGAAATGTCATTGTGTTTCTACAACATTTTATTCTACTGGAACTTGAGTAAGTGGATAGATCTGTAAGATTAACTTCTCCAGTGAAGGATGTGGTGTTGTATCTGTAAGCACTGCCAGACTGAGTTATACCATAATCGGCAATACCCATGGGTGCCGGTTCACTTGAGTAAAGCCTGTTAATATTCACTGCACTATTCGTTTCTAATGAACCATTATCTGATGTGTTTCCTTTCAATGACCCGCCTGAGTGCGTTACTGAAGACACTGACCGTTTCCCACTAAGATTATGACCGAATGAAGAAAATGAGGCACCGATTAAGGTGAAGCCTGATGCCAGAAACATGAGAATTATAAGAATAATCAGTGTTCTTTTCATCCCTTCATGCCCGTTCATGAAACACGCTATTGGATAGTCTTAAAAAACTTTCCTAATAATCCACGATGATGTAAACCACAAGATTATTTATCTCAGTGAGATAGCATATTATGGATGAATTCAGAGACAATTTATTTTCATGGATTATTGACAATATGGGCAAGGTAAAACATGATTTCTGTCAGAGTGGCATGCCTGAGCTGAAGCTGGCAAATTTCGACATAGAACTCAATATGAGAGAATACGAAAAAATAAAATCCACTGCGGAGTCAGTTTTTCAAGAAACCATAGCAGAATTATATGATGTTGATAAAGAACAGATATTGCCTACAACAGGAGGCACAGAAGGAATAAGTCTTGGAACTGTTTACCTCTCAAGGCATTCCCAGATCATAAACGTGCCGGTGCCAGAATATGGACCAATGTTCTGGGTGCCGGAATCCCTGGGCTTCAATGTGAGAAGATTTGACCCGAAAACGGATACACCAGATGGAAAGGATCATTCTCTGAGCACAACTTTTCCAAATAATCCCACAGGTGATCAGCCTGTTGACAGAAATCTTTCTGATTATCTGAAGGAAAACGCACTTTCCTATGTGGATGAAACTTTTATGGAATTTACTTTCCCGGGAAAACCATACACCCTGTTTCATGAGAATGAAAATCTGATTGTATCAACTACCCTGACCAAATTCTTTGGAGGAAGCCCGTGGAGAGTTGGATGGATGATTGCCTCGAAGGAAAAGATCAGAGAGTTGAGGATGTGCAGATTCCTGACCACTGGAAGCACCGCAAGGTATTCACTTTACGCTGCAGTGAAAATACTGGAAAAAAGAGATAAAATTCAAAAGAAAGTTAAGGAGACGCTGACTGCGAACAGGAATCTGTTGAAGAAAGTCATGAATGATCTTGGTCTGAAATACTCTAATCCGGATCGCACGACATTTACATTCGTGGAAACAGAGAATGAATCCATGAAGGTTGCCCAGAATATGCTCAAAAATGACCTCTTCGTTGCACCTGGAAAATATTTCGGTGTGGATAAAGGGTACAGACTATGCTTCACATCTGATACACAGACATTCACGGAAGACATGGAGAAGTTGAAAGAATATTATGAGAGTGCGCCCAATGGACAGTTTGTTTAAATGGAACAGAATTGTTTTCACAGAGCTCAGGCCTGAAACAGATTTCTTCATGTACAGGCAGATGGCAGAGATGCTTGTGCCACAGAAAAATGGGGTGAATAGATTTCGGATGGTGTCGTCAGGGGAATTTGTGGATTTCTACATAGGGAGCAATGATGATCTCTCCTTTAAATTTCTAAAAAGTTTCTTCTTCAGATTGTATGCCCTGAAATTTGAAGATGTTGCAGATGAAATGTCTGAACCTGAGATATCTGAACTGTTTGTGACAAATGGGATAAGAGAAGGAGCGCCTGTGCTTTCCCCATCTCTATTGCAGAATCTTGCATTTCTCAAAGAGGTGTCTGAGTCTGATGTCATGACAGATGTGGCCATATACAATGCTGGGAGATCCAGGGCAGGTATGTCCTTCAGAGTTGGCTTTTCAGAGAAGAATTACGACTCTACAAAGCTGCTGGAAAGGGTCAGACAGGCTGTGAAGACACACGCAAAGCTATCTGGTACGAAAATATGGAGAATGAAGGGTGATAAACAATTTTTCAGGTCAAGAGGCATTGACCCAAGGTTCCTCATAAATATGGTCCGTATTCCTCTGGATGAAGACATATGAGCCCGCGAGATCAAACCTTTCTCCATGCACTGTCAATTATGGCGAAAAATATTATTTTATACGAATCTTGAGGTAGAGAGTCATTAATGAAGGCTCTTGATAGAGAACCCAACGTTCCGCCTTTTCATTAAATAAATAAGGATCATATGAAGAGATGCAATAAATGAGATCGCAAAGGGAATTGTGGCAATTAGGCCCACAACATTAAAGTGATAAGTAGCACCTGCCCGGTATTGGCTTATAGGAAGGTCCAAAATAACAAAACTTACAATTGTAACAAGAAGAAGTGATGACAGAATAAATTTTACCTTTCGACTAGTGTCTCCCGTATAGAGTGCCAGAAATGAGAACATTACTCCAGACCCAACTGAAAGTCCCGCAGAAATGGCGCCCATTATGCCATAGTATGATACGTATGTGGCAGCCAACAGTGCCGTGATAATTGCAAGAACAATGAGTAATAGCGTGATCACGAGTATGCTTCTTGCCTGACGGGAGTCTATTGTGTAGGAATACACGTAAAATAATTTGAATAGAGCTATTAAATTTTATGATCAGACAGTTTCAATTACTGTGAAGTGAACTTCCATGAACTGTAGTCGATGGAATTAATAGAAAAGGGAATTTCTATATATGTCTCGACCAGAATGTAAGTATACAGAACGTGGAGAGTGTCTATAACCGAATTGGAGTGTGTTTAGATTTTATCTGTAAACGCAATTCTTCGAGTTTCAAATAAAAAATAGTGCACTTTACAAATTAATGAAGCAATTACTTTTACGTGTATGATGCACCATATACTATGGTAAAAATTGCTTGCCCGGCTTAATTTTCACCAATGCTATTTTCTTCCGTATATTTTCTTTCCGTTCTGAATGGAGTGAATGGCTTACCATTGCCCTTGTAGAACTTGGAAAAGAATTCCACATAAAGCAGTCTTACACCCTGAATGCCAGATTCCACAATGGCAAGCAGCATGGCGAATAACTGCCCTATAATGAGTAAAATAACACCAAACACAAGCAGGACAGGATCCTTCAAGGATGAAAGGAAGAAACTGTTCACGAGCTCCGTAAGTATCACTGAGGCAAGCAGTATGCCCATAATTCTGAGATATGATAGAATATGGCTGATGACCGAAGGCAGTTCAATAAGCCCTATACCTTTCTCTATAGCGACAATAAGTATGACTCCAATGGCTATGGCACCATAATCAACTGCAGCAAAAATATTTGTTGAGGGGCTGAGATCAAGTTTGTAAATGAGTGATAAACCCATTATGACAATGCCCCACACGAAAAGCAGCCATCCTATGTGACCTATAATCATCTTCTTGTGATTTCTATAATAATCGTTGAGGATGCCCAGAATAAACCCAAAACTCACCATGAATACGCCAAAGTACCCTGTTATGAGAAGAAGTTTGGATGTGTAAACTATGGGATCAAAGTATGTTATGTGAAAAGGCCCTATCTGTGTTGGGAGCAGTTTGAATCCGAAGAACCCATTGAATATGACACCTGCTATAATTGCAACCACTGCGCCTGGAAGCATGGCCCTTGCCAGAATCTGCAACTGATAGGGCGAGAATATGGATGTTACAAAGCCTGTGATCTTCTTGGGAAGTTTTCTCTTTGGCCCAGTGGAATTGATCCTTTTGTTTAACCAGAGGGATAATAGTAGTATAACCAGACCAAAACCCCAGTCTCCAACCATGATACCAAAAAATATGGGAAATACGATGGCAAAGATCAGCGTGGGATCAATTTCAGTACCTTGAGGCAGAGAGTAAAATCTTATAAATGACTCAAAGAGCCTGAATCTTCTTGGTGTTTCCTGAAGTGTTGGGGGCTCCTCATTTGTCTGAACATCCTCTATTATACAGAGGCCGCCGGTGATCCGTTCTGTTGTTGATTTCAGTTTCTGATACTCTCTCTTTGGCACCCATCCTTCAAGAACGAATATACTCCTCGAGGATGGCATCTTCATGGCAACTTCCACCTTTTTCGTTTCTATCTCAAGAGCCTCTCTTATGGAAACGAGTTCTCCATAGTGCTTGTTGGATAACTCATCAAGTCCTGCCTCAAGTTGCCTGACTTTTGATTCGGCACTGGATCTGAGTTCCTCCAGATTATGAATCAGATCATTCGGTTTTCCATGCATTTCCATGACATAGATGACCTTTCCAGGTTCAGTCCCCATCTTCTGCGCAAATTCTCTTTCTAGCTTCTTTGGCATGGTTATGATAGTTACTTCTCCGGTGAAATTCCGTATATATTCCTCATTTTCTGGTATTTCTGTCTGATCTTTTATTATGTAGGAAGAAACGACAGAATTGTTAAAGTATGATACATCTGCATCAATTGGTTTCAGTAAATTAAGGACTTCCAGTCTGTTATCAATACTCTTTATTTCCGATTTCAGGTCGCTTATGGAATCCATTGCGATCTTTATATCTTCCTGGATTCTCACATTATGAGCCCTTTCAATAAGTTCGTCAACGTTTGAGAATTTGACTTTTTCCTTCACATTTTTCCGTGGAAGGAGGGATTCCATCCCTCTGAACACATTGAGTAATTCTATTAGTTCATTCTTTCTGTACAGTTCAGTGGAACTGCTCATTCCCTTCCTGAAATCCTCCGTGACATCCTCCAGCTGTACAGAACCCAGATCATGTATGGCTGAGAGAAGTTCCTGTGCCTTAGATTTGATCGCAATGATCCTTATTTTTTCCATTGGTACAGGTTTAAACGACATATCATTCACTCAGATACTGCTTCATCATTTCAAATATTCTATCAACTATCTCTTTATCTGTCATATTCAGATTAAGCTTTCCTGCCCTATCTCTTGCCTCTTCTATGGCAGCATCAAGTTTTTTCTGCAGATTGGTTTCCTTCTCCCGCAATGCAAGATCATATTTCACCTGCAGATCCTGATCGAGTCTGCTTGTGCTGGCTTCATACTCCTCTCTTTTTTTTCTCAGAGACTCCTCGCATGCCTTTCTGGCGGCCTCGATTTTCTTTGAGATCTGTTCTTCAGTATCTCTGATCTGCTTCACCTTTTCTATTCCTTCACTCGTCATATTTTCACCAATATAAGCAGGACAACAATAATTATGAGAATTCTCAGGGGGAACATATATCTTCTGATGGTGTAAAATAACACCTGCTCCCTGTTCATCTCACTCAGTTTCCATCTCCTGTTTGACCCCCTCCTTATTGTCATCCTCCTCCTGTGACATTATCTTTTTCTTTACAAACTTCAGCGTTGTAAAGGTATCTCTCTCCATTTCGTCCAGTCTCATTCGTATATAGTCTGATTGCCTCTTTAACTTTGGTATCATAACGAATTCTATGGCATTGGAACGCCTTTTTGTCTTATCTATTTCTGCAAGCAAACGCCGCATTGCCTTTTCTTTCTCTACCACTTCGACCAAACTCCTGAATAGTCTTTCATAGGCGTCCATTGCATCATTTATTGTTGGAGGTACAGAAATTGCCCTGAATCTCTCTGTGAGCACGGCCTTTTCCATGTTTATTCCCAGTTCGGGTATCTTCACACCCATGACATTTCTTGCCTTCGTGGAAATTTCTGCAGATCCTGACATAAAAGCATAGTTCTCAACCTTCATTCTACCCTCTCTCACCTCAGCAATTGTCATCTTTTCCAGAGCAGCTTCTACATCCTTTCTCAGGTTCTCCCTCATACCTCTGAGTTTCCTGGCCATATTGAGGAACTCCATAATGAGAGCTGAACGTTTCATTTTGAGAAGCTGGTGACCTCTCTTTGCAAGCTTGATTCTCTTTCGTATCTGAATGAGTTCTATTCGGGTCGGCTTAACATTGAGATCTGCCAAGTGTTGCTCACTTCCATTTACCGTATTTTTCCATGAATTCCTTTTTCAGCCTCTTCATTTCGCCTTCAGGCAACTGCGCCATAAGATCGTATCCAAGATTCAGTGTTTCCTCAATTGTTCTTTCTTCGTAGAGGCCCTGCTTCACATATCTGTTCTCAAAATCGTCCGCAAATTTCAGGAAACTCTTATCGCCCGAGCTAAGAGATTCCTCGCCCACAATTGCACTGAGCGACCTGAGATCCTTTCCACTTGCATAGGCTGAATACAGCTGATCTGCCACTGCTCGGTGATCCTCTCTGGTGCGTCCCTTTCCAATACCCTGATTCATCAATCTTGATAGTGATGGAAGAACGTCAACAGGTGGATATACACCCTTTCTCTGAAGCTCCCTGCTCATCACAATCTGACCCTCTGTGATATATCCTGTAAGATCCGGAATGGGGTTCGTTATGTCGTCCCCAGGCATTGTAAGAATGGGTAACTGAGTGATTGAACCGTTTCTCCCTCTGATCTTTCCAGCCCTCTCATACAGAGTGCTGAGATCGGTATACATATATCCCGGGAACCCTCTTCTTCCAGGTACCTCTTCTCTTGCTGAGGATATTTCTCTCAAAGATTCACAGTAATTTGTCATATCAGTGAGAATAACTAGAACATGATATTCTCTCTCATAGGCGAGATATTCAGCCGTTGTTAGAGCCATTCTGGGAAGCAGGATTCTCTCCATGGATGGATCGGATGAGAGATTCATAAATATTGCTGCTCTTGAAAGAGCACCTGTCTTTCTGAATTCCTCCATGAAGAAATTGGCCTCCTCACTTGTTATACCCATTGCTCCAAATATAACGGCAAAACTTTCTCCGGTGTTTAATGTTTTTGCCTGCCTTGCTATCTGTGCCGCAAGAACGTTATGAGGCAATCCAGATCCAGAGAATATTGGAAGTTTCTGGCCTCTCACCAGTGTGTTCATTCCATCAATTGTGGAAATTCCGGTCTGTATGAACTCAGAGGGTTCCTCCCTTGAATAGGGGTTTATTGCATCTCCTACTATATCCACACTCTCTGTGGAGCTAAGCTGTGGACCGCCATCTATCGGTTCCCCGAGACCATTGAATATTCTGCCCAGTACCTCATCTGAA
>JAJZAR010000032.1 GCA_021799315.1 Thermoplasmata archaeon
AATTTGTATGGGTTCAATATCATAATTAATTCCTATTTTATTCAGTATATCCCTGATCTCAACATCTGTAAGATCTTTTTTCATTAGCCTGAATACATACTGGAGAATCTCTTCACCTGTAATCTCAACCTTTGATCCTGGAGATTTTCCCAGGTAACCAATATATTTTGTCTTGACTTTTCCATTGACACGCTTCACCTCATACAGCTTGTAATACTCCTTGCCGTTAGCTCTCCTCTCTTTTCTCACTGATATTGACATTTCATCCTACTTCGTAATACCCATATGGGTCATACGTTAACAAACCTTTCGGTACACTGTATTTTCAATAAGAAATTATATAAAAAAGAGGAGTTTTCATGAGATTAGATTACCGCCATAGATTAATATGATAAATTTATATTCATGTAGTTATTCTCATATTATAGGTGATTTTTATGGAAAATGATATGGGTGCAGTTTACTGCAAGCACTGCGGGGCGAGGCTGGAATGAAAGAGGTGATGTGAGATTTGATGTTGGATTTGAAATCATTAACTGTAGATGAATCTTATTATGAACCTGCAATCAAAGCGAAATTTTCCTTGAAGTATAGGAAAAACCAGGAAGCACCAATAAACATCTATGCAAACGTATTTTTCAAAGGAAAGATTGTTGGCAGGCTGGAAGCAAAGGAGATGCCGGACAGAGAATTTAAGATAGGGGCAATGGATTACAATAGAGATTATGGTGAGGACACTTTAGATATTGATCTTGCCTGCGTTCTTAGTAAAAAAATTATATCGTGTATGAACAATTCGAGGAGATTATCCGACAAAGGTGATGTCAATCTACAAATAGAAGCCAGTCTAACGTACCTCAGAAATGAAGCAGAGGTATCATATATAGAGGAATATAATATTTATAACAACCCGTTTCCAAAAGACCTAAAAGACGCTATAAAAAAACGATGGCCTGATAGTTTAAAGAGCGACATAAGTGTTCTGTTATATGCTTATCCAACACATATCGGTACTTATTCTCAAAGTAGGTCGAATCTAAACCTTATATCTTCATCAGGACAAGGTCAGAATGATGGTTATATGTCCATAAAAATTGAGAAAAAACAATTGGAACACACAATCAAGTCATCGGACTGGGCCCACGATTTCCTCCCCAAGTTGGGCCTTGGCGAATACGAGGTTATAGAAATTCCAAAAATAAAACCCGAATCGAACAAAAACATGTTTAAGGATTCTTTAAGTAAATTAGAGACAGCTAAAAATGAGCTTTACATTTTGAATATCGGTTCTTCGATGGCTGCACTCAGAAATTCCCTAAAATCATTTTCAGATGATCTTGTAAACCTCGGGTATGAAAAGAAGAATGAAAGGGGCAAATCTGAAGTTGATTACAATAAAATTTATGGTGACAATAAAAATATTGCGCTATTGGCAAAAGATCTGCAGCAAAGGCTCTATGGTGCATCATCCAGCCTCAATGATGATACTGCACCTCATTCTCGTCAAACTCATATTATGGATGGTTATGAAGCTGAATCCATGATATTTATTGCATATTCCCTTTACAAAATGGTTTTTGAAAAATTAAAAGGTGAAGAGTGATGAATTTTTTTATGAAAGCATATTTTAAAACATTATACGGGTGTTATGGAGCGTGCCTAGAATGAATGATGATTTTGGAACTTTGTATATTTCGAGCGATTTAAATATTCAAAATAAATATAAATATGCTGATATCTTTGGACAGGTTGCAAAATACATAGAATCAAAAGGCGTTCATCTGATTACTGAATCTTTTCAGGATGGAAAAGGTAATCATAAAAAAAGTTTTATTGAATCAATAGTATGCTCTCAAATGCGTTGGAGAATCATCATAAGTTTACAATACTTTGATGGTTATAAAAGAATCTTTCTAGCTTTAAGTCCTGAATTTCAAAGCAACATATATATGAGGTTAGGGAAAGAACAAACACAAAAAATAGCTGAGGATGATGTTAAAAACATTAAACACAAAATTGGAGATTGCATACATATATCAATAAATAATGAAGATATAAAACTTTGCGCTTTTTCATACAGTTCAGAAAAAAATATATCAATATCGGATTGGAATGTCAACTTTTATACAAATTCTATATTATATTCCAACTATATTAATAATCATAACGAATTTATAAATAAAATAATGAATAAGAAAGCCTTTAAATTTAGAATAGTAAATTTGTCAGGAGATAAAACTAACATTAACTCTGTTAAGAAAATCCTAGGGAATTATGGTGATGATTTAAACTTAACTTACGATTCAAAAAATTATACACAGATTACACGATTACCAAATAATGGTAACATAATCAATATAGTTTTACTTGATGAAAGTGATAAGCAGGCATATTACGACACCAAAGAATTTTTCTTAACATATAAGATGCCATTTCAACATATTCGTATGAATGGAAAATTTCAGGTCAATCCTGCCATCCAGCAAATGCTTCTCTTGGAAATATATAAAAAGACACATCCCAATGATTTTTATTTAATGCCAGACCACTTTTTACAGGAATCTATAGCCGGTTTTTTATATTTGGATGCTGATTTCATTCATAATACATTGAATAACAGGTATTTTAACTATCTAACTATTTCATATATATTTTCAGAAAATATGGATTATTCTGAAGAGAATATAATTGCTAATATGAATGTGAATATTCATGTAAAACGGGATTATATGAACATTATGGATACTGGGAGAGTGGTAGAAAGTATATTATCAGGTAATGAAGTAATCAACAAATTCCGGAATGAAGGTAAATATTTTAATATTCTGGTCACGAAGAAACTAAATAAAAGAAGCATGGAATCCTTAATAAATGCCCTGAAAAATAATGGTATATCAATAAACAAAGTATATTATGTAAGTAATTCCAAATTGAGATTTGTCGATAATTTTAATTACTACAACAATAACAGAGGCTCTGAACATTATTATAAAATTATAGGACAAAATATGGCTGTTATAAAATTAGCCACTCAACAATTCCTATATCCACAATTGTTTAGCACCTTTGTAGAAATTTTGTATCCCCCAAGATCTCAAATCTCTATTGAGGACTTAAAGAATATAATATGGCTATCAAAAAAGAGAACATATCGTCTTTTTAGCATGAAAAATATGACCCAGCTTGAACCAGTGGTAATAAAGGATAAAAATAAGCAATTTATAACATCGATAAAAGGTAGTGTTAACATTAATTATTTGATATAAAACTTAATTAGTAAAATAAAATATATGGTAATTATATGGAAGTGGAAGATTTTACATATGAACATCAAATCATTAATCAGGCAAATTACCTTATGTCTAATATATCCGATTCCAGAATCAATGGGGTCATATTAACCCCTACAACTATATTCTCAATTAAAATTTTTGCTTTTATTAACAAAACTCAATTAAAAAACATCAAGGAACTCAAAACATTTTTAGAGTTATCCAGATTCATAGACAACTATATAAATTCATCACTTAACGAAAAATACCTAAATGATTATATTGATCTCTTAATAAAGGAAATAAACAAAATTATAAGTGATGGACCAGAAATAAGGGATATTAAGAATGAATTAAAATTTATAATATTATTGAACTATGTTAATAAATATGAATATTATATATCTTCGATCAAACCACTGATCGAGGTAGCGTTGAAAAGATTAGATGCACTAGGCAATAATGATGATTTTATGTGTTTGCTTAAGTTATGCAATAATGACTACAAAAAGGATACATTTCCCTTACAACCTAGCGATAATATACAGGTTGAGAGTTTAATAGAACTACAGCTTAATGATATTATAAATTCAAACAATGTCGATAACGAGTTTTACAAAAAATTAAAAACCAGAAGACTCCTGTTCATAAAAAAGGTTTACGATAAGATCAATATATTTAAAGATAAAGAGAGTTTATTTAAGCCATCTTCAAATATAATTAATGACATCTTTATTGCAGCTATTGTTTTAACACTTTTAAATTATAATAATATTATTACGTTAAACAAGGTTGAGAGTGAGGAATATCTAGATAAGCTAATAAATGAAAATATGGTTGAGAAAGAAATAAGGAAAAGAGTTGAGGAGTTAAGACAAGATCTGATTACCTTTACCAACCCTTTACAAAAGTATATTGATATATTCAAAACAAATCTCTTTGTAGTTGTTGTTTACTATACAGCAATATGGGCAATCTTTAGTCTGTCCTTATATTTCAGAGTCATAGCAGGAATAATAGTTTCCCTCCCTTTTTTGGTTTCATCAATCATGTATTTATTATATGAAAGTTATAAAAAGACACGGCCCAAACACACTAAGATCCATTAAATATGTAAAAGTAAAATAAAATTCCTTGATTATAATCTGTTACCTCGACTAAGCAATATTAAAAAATACTTTTGTTGTTTAATCTTGCAATGAAATCCTCCACGCTGATATTTTCCACCAAATCACCGTTTTTTAATATCTTTCTATGTTCCTGGCTGAAAAGGTAATTCTTGCTGTTGGAAGAGAATCCATTACCGCCTATTACCAGATAAGCCTTCGTGTAAACATCAGAGGTCTCTATTATTTTTATCAGTGATGCTATTTCGTAAATTACCTTCTGTTCTGCGGTTCCGGCGACCTGCTGCCATTTAAGGCTTACAATGATTGAATTATTTATAATAAAATCTGCCTTATATCTGTTGTTAAATAGCTGTTTTCCTATAAAAACCTGTTTTTCATAATTATACTGGTTGAATTTCAATATGCTTTCAATCATCAATTCCTGGCCGGTTCCTGTCCTGGTGCCTGATCCGCCTGGCATTATCTAACACCGTAATTTGTTATTATCAATTCCTTTATATGGTTCCTTTTTGTTCCGACAGAATTGATATTCCTCCTTGCGTTTACTTCCTTTAAATTGAACTCTTTATATATTTCCCTGATAAAATCTGTGTTTGAATTGCTTTCCATTACATAAACACCATTATCTGAAAGCCTCTTGAATGCATTATAAAGCCTCTCCTGATCCTTTTGCGTAAAGCCATCGGATGTATAATCTGTAAAATTGGATGTTGTGTTCAAGGGCATATATGGGGGATCAAAGTACACAAAATCATTTTCACATGCATTTTTAACAGTGGTTTCAAAATCCACGTTCAATATAGTACATCTGCTGAACACATCTGAAAGTGAAATTATGTTTGCTTCAGAGGGCAATCCGGGATTCAGATATCTGCCGTATGGCACATTGAACTTATTTCTTGAATTTACACGGTACAACCCGTTGTATCCATGCCTGTTTAGATAAATAAGCAGTGCGGACCTCTTTATTTTGTCATCAATAGAATTGAACAAGCTTCTTACAGTATAATAATCCCTGGAATTATTATTAAATCTCATCCTGTTCAATTCCTCTTTTAGCTCATAGGGGCTGTTTTTGATCACATTATACAAATCGACCAAATCCTTGTTCAAATCGGATATTACCGCATTGGAAATTTTTTGCATGGAATATAGTTTTATCAACAACGCCCCTCCCCCGATAAAAGGCTCGTAATACGTATTGAACTTATCCGGTAAATTTATGATAAGATCGCCCAACAGTTGCCTCTTCCCACCAGCCCATTTCAACACTGGCCTATAATTTTCATTCAGTAAGGATTCCACATTGTAACATATATAAATAATATATAAATTCTTAGTATGCATTTGTTTAAACACAAAGATTTTTGTTTAACAATCACTATCCTACATCAATGGCAGTAAAAAAGAGCGAACTCTACACTTCAATATGGAAGAGCTGCGATGAGCTAAGAGGCGGAATGGATGCTTCCCAGTACAAGGATTACGTTCTCGTGCTGCTTTTCATGAGATATGTTACTGACAAATATGGTGGAAAACCTGATTCCGATGTCCCTGTACCTGAGGGTGGAAGCTTCAGGGACATAGTGGCGCTTAAAGGGAAAACGGACATTGGTGACGGTATTAACAAAGTCATAGCCAAATTTGCAGAGGCACATAAACTCCAGGATGTATTCATGGAAGCGGACTTCAATGACAAGAGCAAACTTGGTGAAGGGAAAGAGATGGTGGATAGGCTCTCAAAACTCGTTGCTATTTTCGAGAACCCGGCCTTTAATTTCAGTAAGAACAAGGCAGAAGGGGATGATCTACTTGGGGATGCTTATGAATACCTCATGCGAAATTTTGCAACGGAATCTGGAAAGAGCAAAGGGCAATTCTACACTCCTTCTGAAGTTTCCCAAATTATGGCCAAAGTGATTGGGATCAAAAATGCAACGAGGTCCCATACAGTCTACGATCCTACCTGTGGTTCTGGTTCACTCCTGTTAAAAGCTGCAGATGAGACCCAGAATGGCATTACCATATATGGCCAGGAAAATGATGTTGCCACTCATGCGTTGGCAGTAATGAACATGTGGCTTCACAGGAATCCATCAGCAGTGATATGTATGGGGAACACGCTCTCTGATCCTCATTTCCGTGAATCCGGGAAACTTAAAACATTCGATTTCGTTGTTGCAAATCCTCCATTTTCGGCCAAATCGTGGACAAATGGCGTTGATCCTCTACATGATCAGTTCGAACGGTTCACTGATTTTGGCAGTATCCCGCCTTCTAAGAATGGTGATTATGCATTCCTTCTTCACATGATAAAATCCATGAAGAGCACCGGAAAGGCCGCCGTGATTCTTCCGTTAGGTGTACTCTTCAGGGGAAATTCGGAGGGGATCATACGTAAAAACATCGTGGAAAGAGGATACATCAAAGGGATCATTGGGTTGCCGCCCAACCTCTTCTATGGAACTGGTATAGCTGCAAGTATCATTGTACTTGATAAAGAAAATTCAGGAGAACGAAGACCAATTTTCATGATTGCTGCCCAGGAAGGATTTGCTAAGGATGGAAACAAAAACCGTCTAAGATCAATGGATATACACAAAATTGTGGATGTTTTCAATAATCAGATTGAGATCCCTAAATATTCCAGGTTGGTTGAATACGAAGAGGTTGAAAAGAACGACTTCAACCTGAACATTTCACTTTACGTTGACAGCACAGAGGAGGAAGACCTTCAGGACATCGAAGCCCATTTGCTCGGAGGAATACCTCAAAGGGACGTTGAGAATTTGAATGTTTACTGGAAAACCTTCCCGAATCTCAAAGACAAACTTTTCAAGGAAAATTCAAGACCAGGTTGTTACGATTTCAAGTTGGGTGCAGATGACATCAGGACTGCAATACTTGAGACCCCTGAATTCTCTGAATTTACAGCAAAGGTTCAGGGCATTTTCAAGAAATGGTGTGAAGAATCCAAACCAATGCTGGTGAATCTGAATGTTGGTTCTAATCCCAAATCTATTGGAAAACAGTTATCCGAATCCATCCTTGATCATTTTTCAAACACTGGTCTCATAGAGAACTATGATGTCTACCAAGATTTCATGACATACTGGGCTGAAACCATGCAGGATGATTTGTATCTGATATCCTCAGAAGGATGGAAGATTAGCTTGGAACCAATCAAAGACAAGAAGGGAAAAATTACCGGGTGGGATTGCCCACTGCTTCCTAAGGATATACTTGCAGGTATTTATTTTAAGGATCTCAAGGAGAAGATAGAGAAATTGGAATCTGAACTTGAATCAGTATCTGGCGAAAAACAAAGTCTTGAGGAGGAGAATTCTGGGGATGATGATCTTTTTTCAAACGTGAGAAACGAAAAGGGCAAAATCTCAAAAAATAGTATTACTCAAAGAATAAAAGAGATTGCAAACGATGTTGAATATAAGGAAGAGTTGGAAGCCCTAAACCAATATTTGAAACTTTTAAGGAAAGAGACCCGTATAAGTAGTGATATCAAATCTATTGAAGGACCCCTTGACGAAAGGCTGAGAGAAAAGTTCACTGCGCTTAATGAAGAAGAGATCAAGGAATCTGTTATTGAGAGTAAGTGGTTCATGAGCTTGGAAACTTCATTAAATGGCAAAGTTGAACAAGTATTCCACAGGTTACTTGAGAGAATGCGGGTTTTGGAAGAGCGTTATGCAAAACCTTTACCAGAATTGTCAAGTAATGTTCATGATCTATCAGAGCAAGTTGAGATCCACTTAAAGGAATTGGGATTTACTTGGTAGGGCAAACGATTAAGGCTGGATTCAAAAAAACTGAGATTGGAGAGATACCTGAGGAGTGGACAGTGAGACAACTTGGTGATAAAGATGTGTCAACAATAGTAATGGGGCAGTCACCCCCCTCTTCATCTTATAACACTTCAGGTAAGGGTTTACCATTTTTGCAAGGAAATGCTGATTTTGGGGTATTGTATCCGACCCCCAGAGTGTACTGCACCAAACCGCTCAAACTATCTGAAACCGGTGACATACTGATATCTGTCAGGGCCCCCGTTGGTGAACTAAACATTTCATCATTCAAATGCATAATTGGAAGGGGTCTTGCTGCGGTAAGAAATGTCCAACGTAATACGTATGGCAAATACCTGTATTACTATATGAAGAATGGCATAGATAGATTAAAAGCATCATCTACTGGTTCCACTTTCAAAGCTGTAGGTAGAGACCCTATGATGAAGTTTAAGATAGCTTTACCATCTCTTCCTGAGCAACAAAAAATCGCCGAAATCCTCTCAGATACCGATTCCCTGATAGAGTCACTTGACAAGTTGATATCTAAGAAGAGGAACATTAAGCAGGGGCTGATGAAAACGCTTCTCACCAGAGGTATTGGGCACACAAAATTCAAGGAGACTGAGATTGGGGAGATACCGGAGGAATGGGAGTGCGTTACCTTGGGCGATCCAAAAATCTCAACAATTACAAGAGCAGGTGGAACTCCACTTAGATCAGTCAGGAAATACTATGAAAATGGAAACATCCCTTTCGTTAAAATAGAAGATATGGTAGTTTCTGGAAAGTATTTAACTGATACAGATGAGAAGATAACTGATGAAGGTGTTAGAAATAGTAGTGCTTGGGTAATACAGCCTGATTCGATCCTTTACTCTATGTACGCCAGTTATGGAGAGGTATCAATCAATAAGCTTCCGGTAGCAACAAATCAAGCAATATTGTCAATAATTCCCAATAAATACCAAATTGATGTTAATTATTTGTACTACCAATTGAAACAACTTAAATCTAACTTGAAAAAGTATCTACGTTCTACTACGCAGAATAACCTAAATGCTAATATAGTTAAGGCGTTAAAAATACCATTTGCTCCTTTACTTGAGCAGCAAAAAATCGCCGAAATCCTCTCAGATGCAGACAAAGAAATTGAAGTACTTGAGCAAAAAAGATATAAATATGAAATGCTTAAAACAGGCATGATGCAGCAGCTACTGACTGGGGGGATCAGGGTAAAATGACAGCCATCGGAGAACGGGAAAGGGCCACACAGGAAAGGGTCATCAAATTCTTTACACAGAATTTGGGATATAAATACCTCGGAAACTGGAGGCAGAGAGACAATAGCAATATAGAGAAAGATCTGTTAAGAGAATACCTCAAGGAACAGCAATACAGTGATACTGCAATTGAAAGCACAATATCCAATCTGGAAAAAGTTGCAGGAGACATAAGCAGGTCTCTATATGATGTCAATAAGGAATTCTACAATCTAATAAGATACGGTGTCAAAGTCAAGGAATCATTGGGTGAGAATTATCAGACAGTGGAAGTCATCAACTGGAAAGAACCTGAGAAAAATCACTTCTTTATTGCTGAGGAAGTTTCTGTAAAAGGCCAGCGTGAAAAGATACCAGACATTGTTCTCTATGTAAACGGGATTGCCTTAGGAGTTCTCGAGCTGAAGAGAAGCACCGTATCTGTATCGGAAGGGATCAGGCAGAATCTGGACAGCCAGAGCGATCGTTTTATCAGGGGTTTCTTCAACACAATACAGCTGGTTATGGCCGGCAATGACACTGAAGGCCTGAGATATGCCACAACGGAGACACCAGCAAAATATTACCTTAAGTGGAAAGAAGATATTGATATAAGTGAAAGGCTGGAAAAACATCTGTTCGCACTCTGCAACAAGGACAGGTTACTGGAGATAATTCACGACTTCCTTGTTTTCGATAGCGGTACCAAAAAAATCTGCCGCTACAACCAGTATTTCGGTGTTAAGGCTGCCCAGGAAAGCCTCCTGAAGAGCGAAGGTGGCATTATATGGCATACCCAGGGCAGTGGAAAGAGCCTTATCATGATCTGGCTGGCCAAATGGATAAGGGAGAATATCGACAATTCAAGGGTCCTTATCATTACGGATAGAGAAGAGCTTGACGAACAGATACAGAAGTTTTTCAATGACGTAAATGAAGAGATATACCGGACACAGAGCGGCAAAGATTTAATCAACCGGCTTAATGAATCCTCTCCTTGGTTAATGTGCTCTCTGATACACAAATTCCGATCCGCTGAGGATCCCAATTATGAGGATTTTATCAGAGGTTTTGAATCGGGTATTCCACAGGATTTTACACCAAAGGGAGATCTCTATGTCTTTGTTGACGAATGCCACAGAACCCAGTCAGGCGATCTTCACGATGCAATGTCAGAACTCCTTCCAGATTCAATTTTTATAGGTTTTACCGGAACTCCATTGCTGAGGAAAGATAAGAAGAGAAGCATTGAGGTATTTGGAAAATATATACACACTTACAAGTATGATGAAGCAGTCCAAGACAATGTTGTTCTTGATCTTCAGTATGAGGCAAGGGAAGTCGATCAATCTCTTACATCACAGGATAAGGTGGACAAATGGTTCGAAGCTAAGACAAGGGGCCTAAATGACATAGCCCGGGCTGAGCTGAAAAAGCGTTGGGGTACCATGCAGAAAGTGCTGAGCTCCCAATCCAGGCTAAACAGAATTGTAACAGACATTGTGCTGGATATGGAGACAAAGGACAGGTTGAGCAGCGGTACTGGAAACGCCATCCTTGTTGCAGGATCCATATACGAGGCCTGCAAATATTACGAATTATTCCAGAATAGCGGGCTGAAGAAATGTGCAATAATCTCTTCCTACAACTTCGGCATAGACAAGATAAAGGGGGAAACCGTCAGTGAGGACGAAGATACTGACAACCAGTACAAGCATGTTGTCTACGAAAGCATGCTTAATGGTACAGATCAGAGTGATTTTGAACGGGAAGTCAAGAAGAAATTCATCCATGAACCCGGCCAGATGAAGCTCCTTATTGTGGTGGACAAGCTGCTCACGGGTTTTGATGCACCTCCGGCCACATATCTTTACATTGACAAAAGCATGCGTGATCATGGCCTGTTCCAGGCAATATGCAGGGTAAACCGCCTGGACGGCGAGGACAAACCCTATGGTTACATAATTGACTACAAGGACCTGTTCAAAAGCCTGAATCAGGCCATAAAGGATTACACTTCAGGTGCTCTAGATAGATTTGATCCGAATGATGTAAAAGGCCTAATCAAGGACCGGCTTCAGACAGCGAAGACCGATCTTGAAAATTCCCTGGAACAGATCAGATCCCTCTGTGAACCTGTGAGGCCACCAAAGGACAGTGGTTCATATATTGAGTATTTCTGCGGGGATCCTGAGAAACCTGATGATTTAAAAGATCACGAGGAAAGAAGACTCAGGCTCTACAGGATGACTTCAAAACTGGTCCGTTCTTATGCAGATATTGCCAATGATATGCAGAAAGCCGGTTATGATGAGGATCAGGCTAAAAGGATCAAGAAAGAAGTTGATCATTTTGAAAAGGTCAGAAGCGAGATCAAACTGGCAAGTGGTGACTACATTGATCTCAAAGCATACGAACCGGCAATGCGCCATCTGATCGATGCTTATATTGACGCCAGTGAGAGTAAGGTGATCTCTGCATTTGATGACATGTCAGTCATAGATTTGATCACTGAAAAGGGAGTGGAGGGGATTGAAAAACTTCCTGATGGGATTAGAAAAAACCGGACTGCAGTTGCTGAAACAATTGAAAACAATGTGCGCAAAATCATAGTGGACATGAATCTAACCAATCCGATGTACTATGGCAAAATGTCGTACTTGCTCGATTCCCTTATATTGGAACGCAAGAAAAACGCACTGGAATACAGTGAGTATCTTAGGAAAATTGTTGAGCTTGCCAAAAATGTGAAGAGTTCATCAGGTAATGAATATCCTAAGACAATAAATTCGAGGGCAAAAATGGCCCTGTATGACAATCTAAACAGTAATGAGTCACTTGCAGTTGATCTTGACAAAAGTATAAACGATAAAAAATATGAAGGTTGGAGAGGAAACACGTACAAGGAGAGGGTAATAAAGAATCAGATTAAGCAGACCCTAGAGAGGTTCGGGATTACAGATGAAAGTGAAATAGAAAAGGTGATGAATCTGGTGAGGAATCAGGATGATTACTAAGACTGGTAAACTTGTAATGGCAGATCTCGAGGTCCAGACTGTCAGAAAAAACATCAAGAATATACATATTGGTGTTTATCCACCAAATGGTAGAGTCAGGGTTGCAGCTCCTTTGAGAACTACTGATGAAACCATCAGGTTGATCGTGATCTCCAAAATCCCATGGATTAGGAAGCAGAGGGATAAGTTTACCAGACAGGAAAGAGAAACGCACAGAGAATATGTCACAGGTGAAAGCCACTACTTCATGGGTCGGCGATACCTTCTAAATATTGTCCAGGGATCCTACAGGGCCAGCGTTCAATTGAATGGTATGAAACGAATGGATATGTACGTAAGCCCTCATTTGAACAATGAGGACAGGGCCAGAATAATGGAAAGATTCTACAGGATAGAGTTAAACAGATCATTGGATTCATTGGTTCAAAAATGGGAGGGAAAACTCGGTGTGCATGCCAATGAAGTCAGGATCAAGAAAATGAAAACAAAATGGGGATCGGCAAACATAAAGGCTAAAAGGATCTGGTTCAATCTTGAACTGGCAAAGAAATCACCAAACTGCATATCTTACGTGGTAGTTCATGAGCTTGCACATTTAATCGAAAAAAACCATAACAAACGTTTCAAGGGCATCATTGAATCTGTTATGCCCCAATGGAGGCAATACAGGGATGAGCTTAATTCCTTCATTCCAGGAGATGAGGACTGGAATTACGGAACGGAAAACATTGAAAGATTCCTGAAACTTTAGCCATAAATGCCGATTATTGATGGATGATCTTTCTTCTTATCTCTTCCCGTACCAAGCCATACTTTTACCTTTGAATATTCTACAATACTTTTGTAAAACGACCTTAAATTCATTGCCAAGTATAAGCTATTACTTCATTAGCAAAATTTAGATACACGGTATTAAATCTGAATATCAACAATACTTTTGCAAAACGGCCTTAAAACACAATGAATTTAAGCCACTTTACTATGTTTGTCAGATGATTGTATGACATCTGTTGGTTCTGTAGCATCTATAACTAAAACTATCGGTGAATTTTCCGATCTTATAACAGCAGGCATGGAGAAAAAGGTAAGGAAACATTTCAGGGAGTATTTGCTGGGCATGATGATACCTCCAGAGATAAGGAGAAAAAGTATTTCCAACATATCATCACTTGTCTCGGAATATGACCAGAGTACATTGAACAGGGCAATTCATGCTGTTGATCCAGAAACACTTGAGGAGAATTACATTGCATTCCTTAAGGCAAGGATCGGTACT